>JALVFC010000080.1 GCA_027030285.1 Thiotrichaceae bacterium
ACCTTGCGTTTGCGTAGCGGAACTTTCAGGTTATCCCAGATGGAGCAGGGAAACACGGTGGGCTTTTGCCAGACCATGGCAAAGTGTGCACAGATGCTATCGCAATCATCTGAAGGGTCAATACAGGTAATATCAATCTGTCCCTTATGTGCCAGATTGTCGTCCATAAGCTCCGACATGGCTTTTAAAAACGTGCTTTTGCCAGAGCCTGAAGGCCCCATAATGGCAACAACACCCTTTTTGGGAAAACGTAATTCCTTAACTGTCAGGATGGTTTTTTTCTTGGCGAAAATACTTAGATCCTTGATGGTCATACCGCAGTGTGCAGGATCATTGAATAACAACTGAACATGCTGGTTATCAACAGATCGGGAAGATGGTGTATGGATGGCTGGTGGTGCATTCATAGTTTTAGTCCTCTGATAGGTAGTGATGTACTAGACGGGGGGTGATAAACAGAAACAGTAAAAAGATAATTAACAGAAGCGAAAGGCTACGGGCTTCTGGCATGCCGCCGGGTATATCCATAGCCAGCAGATAAATGTGATAATTCAATAGTCTGATCGAATCAAAAATAGAATCAGGAAAACTGGTCAGGGTGCCACAGGTCAGCATGACCGCAGCAGTATCTCCCAGCGAGGTAGCCCAGCCGAGAATCAGGGCATCAATAATTTTTCCTTTCTGGTAGGCAGGTGACAGGCGAAACAGCAGCTCCAGTGGGCCAACACCGAAAGATTTTGCTGTCATGCCATAACGCTGGTTGAAAGGTCGCAATAGTTGGGAAAAAGCGGTAACCAGAGTTGGGTAGAGCAGCATGATCAGGGTCAGCATGGCGGACAGCATGGACCAGCCAAAGCCCAGCGTATTGCTGAAAAGCAGAAAGCCAATAACACCCAGGATGATAGATGGCATGCCCGCCAGTATGTAAACCATCACTGAGGTGAGTGATTGCAGCCAGTTTGGCAAACGAATAATACCAGCCATGACACCAGCAATCAGATAGGCGGGCAGGGCGGAGAGTAACACAGCACCTACTGTGGTAATGATGGTGCCGACAATAATACCCGCCGTGGTATATTCAAAGTGCAGGGGTCTGATGAATACCGCAATAATGCTTGCGGTCATCAGCATATATAACCATAAAATCCAGCGTTGCCTGATTACTTTAAACATTGATCAGCCTCTTGTACTGCACCAGTAAAACGACAAGGATAAAAATGATGGCAACACTAGCCATGGCGAACAGGGCGGTTGCATGCATGTCAGCGGCATAGGCCATCTCCATGGCAATGGTTGCGGTTAAAGTACGAAAACCTGCCAGTAAGCTGTGAGGAACCTGCAGGCTGTTGCCGGAAACCATCAGTACAACCATGGTCTCACCAAAAATACGGCAAAAGATGTAATTGATTGTGCCGATAACAGCCGTAGGCTGGCTCTTGATAAATAGCTCGGAGCGACTCAGGACGGACATTTGAAAGCTGTCCTCAAGTCCCTGATATTGATCCAGGTGGGACAGATAACTGCGATAGAACAATAATGTGCAGGTGGGCATGATAAAAATGGTCATGCCGATTGAAGTGGCGAGTAAAGAGTATCCTCTGCCTCCAAAGATGTTACGCACCGCGGGGATGATCTCAATGATTGCCCAGATGCCAATGATGATTGAAGGTAGCGATATCCATACTTCAAGAATTCCGACAATGGCTGGATTCAGCCAGTTATTACGGTTATCGACCAGTTGCAGACTGATAATCCAGCCCATCAGTAGTGCCAGGGGGAGCGTAGTGAGTACCAGTAGCAAGCTACCCGTTAATTGAATACCCATACCGAAGGAATCATTATCTGGATCCCAGTCAAAAGAAAGCCAGTTAGATATGGGAATATCAGTAAAAAAATTCCATGAGCTGACAAGTGGGTAAGCCAGCAGGAATACCAAAATCAGCATCAGGAGTAAAACGATGAACTTCATGCCATATGAATTATCTTTAACCGCTCTTAGTAACATTCCAAATGAAGTCCTTGTGTTGGAATTACTGGTAGTACCAGTTAGCCCTGTGTGTTTATTTGTAATGCAATAGCACCCGGCTTGAGTAGTGTTTTTTACCTGAGTGGTGTTCTGCATAATCGCTCTAACATCAAAACAATGGTTATAAATCGGTGTTCTTGCAGTTTTGTATCTGTGGGGACGAAAAGGCTGTGCCATTTGGCATTCTTCAATTTCATGGGTAACACTTTTGTAGCCCGTATGGAGCGTTCGGTATGCAATCCCAGGCGGAGCGTGAGAATGAGAAAAAAGTGTAACTATTGTCAGTAGAGAATGCCGGGTTTCGTACCTTAACCCCTACAGGCACCACGCTTCATGTTGCTGTAGGGTCATTATCTTCGGGTTACAGTGCTGGTTGAACGCCATTATCTGTAAATATCTTGCGAGCTTCATCTGTTGCCAGCACTGCTTTTATCCGCTCCATCAAGTCAGCTTTGTTTTCCTTGTAAACCAGGTTTAATGTGCGCTGTAGCTTGTATTTTCCATTCATCACATTCTCAACAGTGCCTTCAACACCATTCAGCGTTAACATTTTGATTGGTTCACCCTGTTTAATAGCGGCTTCCACAGCAGAGTAGGAAAGATAGGCCAGACCATGCGGGTCGTTCGCCAGGGTGGTGATGGCTTGTCCGTTGGGACCAATAATGACTAGGTCTTTTGCTATAGGACGGTCGTGCTTTTTACCTAAATGGAAGAAATGATCGAAGACTTCCTTGGTACCTCTGCCGTTTTCCTTGGCGATGGCATTGACTTTGAAATCTCCCACTTTGTTGGTTTTGCCTGTATAGATATCAACAACCTGTTCAGAAGTAATGTTGTCAATAGGGGCGTCCTTGTGGGCGATCATAATCAACCAGTCTCTGGCAATGGCGAGTTTTTTCAGGTTTTTCGCTTCTGATTCCTTCATTTCGCGTGACATCATGCCGACATCAGCCATGCCCATACGTGCCGTTTTATAACCTACGGATGAGCCGCCAGCCTGAACCTCGATATCCATACCCTGTTTCTTGAATAAGGGTTCCATTTTTTCCATAAACGGAAGTATGGTCGTGCTGCCAGCAAAGACTACCTTATCTCCAGCATTGGCAATATTGGCAGAAAACAGGGCAAGTACAGTTAAAAATAATAGTTTCGGTAACAAGCGCATAATGCTTCCTTTCCTTTGGTGATAAAAATATAACGAAGGGAAGTGATGAAACCCTGTACAGGAATGTTCGGTGGTAAAAAAGCTTCCTGGTGATTAAAGCACCTCAATCTGACGTTGAGTTGATTTTTTATCCACCAGAATCTCACCAGAATGGTTACAGTACCGCGACCATTAAGCCAGTGAATATCTCTCCTTCTTATATATAAATATATAGTAGCCGACTAGCAAAATCCCTAATGTAGATTAACAATAATAAATCAATATCTCGTTAAATTAGCAACTTATGAATAATTTATTAATAATATTCTAAATTAGCTCTAGCCTGATCAATATTCATACATACGGATATAATTAAAGGAAAGCAAGATGGATGTGATTATTGTTGGGCCGTCTCTTATAGAAGTTGCGCTACCTTCTGAGCAAGCTCCATCATGCGATTCACATAGCCCCATTCATTATCGTACCAGGCGTAAACCTTCACCTGTGTACCATCTATGACCATGGTTGAAAGGGCATCAATGATGGAGGAGCGGCTATCATTGACGTAATCTACCGAGACTAATGGCCGCTCTTCGTAACCCAGGATACCCTTTAATTCGCCTTCAGATGCTTCACGGAAATAACCGTTTAGTTCTTCAGCCGTAACCTCACGCTTAGCCTCAAATACCAGGTCTGTGAGGGAGGCATTCAGCAACGGTACCCTGACAGCATGACCATTAAGCTTGCCCTCCAGTTCAGGAAAAATTTTAGTAATCGCTTTGGCGGAGCCGGTAGTCGTTGGTATCAGAGAGTTTCCGCAGGCACGGGCTCGACGCAGGTCATTATGTCCCTTATCGACGATGGTCTGGGTATTGGTTATGTCATGAATAGTCGTCATGCATCCATGTTCGATGCCTACTTTATCGTGTATCACCTTGATAACGGGAGCCAGGCAGTTGGTGGTACAGGAGGCAGCGGTTATCAGATGGTTTTCTGATGGATCGTATAAATGGTCATTGATTCCGTAAACAATATTCAGCGCTCCCTCTGTAGGGGCGGCGACGATGACCTTGCTGACACCCTGGTCAAAATAGGCCTGTAGTTTTTCTGGTTGTTTATGATGCCTGCCGGTTGCTTCAATAACGATATCGCAGCCAGACCAGTCAGCCTCTTCGATGCTGGCTGATTCGCTATGAGTGATCTCCTGACCATCAATGTATATGGTATTTCCCTCTGCACTACACTCTGGAGCCCAGCTGCCATGAACCGAGTCAAACTTGAGCAGGTGAGCTGAGCCAGTGGCATTGGTAGCGATTTCATTAATTCGCACAAATTGCAACTCAGTCTTGTCCCAGCCAGCTCTTAATCCGAGTCGTCCCATTCTGCCAAAACCATTGATGCCTATACGTTTAGCCATTGTTTTTCCTCTTAAGTAATGTTGATTATCTGAAGGTCAAGGTGCAGTGAGTACGCAGTGTATGAGTTTGTCCGAGAATCTGCTGCAAGCTTGTTTT
>JALVFC010000081.1 GCA_027030285.1 Thiotrichaceae bacterium
CAGCGTGCCAAAAACGAAGGAAAAACCTGTATTGATTGTCATAAAGGTATCGCTCACGAAGAACCAGATGAGCCAGAAGATAAGAGCGAAACAGAAGCCACAACCAGCACAGCAACACAAACTGGTAACGTAGCAGACACCGCCTCTGCGGAACCACCAGCACCTGTTGCTCCTGCTACCCCTGTAGCACCCAGCATGGGAAGTACCGATGCGACTGATGCAGGTCCTATCACTGACCTGGTAAATGGCTGTAACAAATGTCATGGCAAAGATGGCAACAGTCATGAAAAAGAGATTCCCAACATAGCCAAAGCATCCGCAATCTATCTGCATGACGCACTAATCGCCTTTAAAAATGGTGACCGTAAGGGAGATGAATATCAACCAGAAGATGGCGAAGCCACTGACATGAACAAACTCAGCAAAGATCTAACAGAAGAACAAATTAACCAGCTTGCAGAATATTACTCAAAGAAAAACTTCGTGCCTCATATACAAAGCACATCAAAAGCCAAGGTCGATGCGGGCGCCGCCTTATTCGATAAAAACTGTGAAAAGTGTCACTCTGATGGAGGTACAAATCCAGATGATGATGCAGGTATTATCGCTGGACAACCAAAGGGCTATCTGGTGAAGCAGTTTGCCCATTTTGACGATGGTGAACGTGAAATGCCTAAAAAGATGAAAAAGAAATTCAAGAAACTTACTGCAGAAGAAAAACAACAGATCATTGAGTTTTTGATTAATTGATTGTAACTACTCAGCATGAAAACCAGCGAAAGAGGCAAGTTGTTGTTATTACGGATACTGTAAATACATCTATGTAAGCTCTGCGGCAGCACCCCTACTGCCGAAGCCCGAATAGTCATAACTTGACGCAGTACATATAATCATACTGATGAAGTTACAATTGATTAATTGTTGATGATAAGCCTCCCGAGAGACTTCGCTTACTCCCACGCTCCAGAGACTGTGAAATACTCATGCACAGGATGTGCTGACAAGGTGGCGCACGCCTCAACACACCCTCAATTAAAACTTTGGGAGGGTATGCTATGTGCTCCATTCGATAAAGTCACTCGCGACTTAACCACAATCTCCTTAACATAAGTTTAGTTTAAACTAGTTATTTTGAATTAAAATAATCAGGTGTTATGGTCAATTCCGGCAACCCTTAATCATCATAAGGAAGATAAATAATGGTAAAAGTTAAAACACTTCTAGGTTCTCTAACCCTGATTACTTTTGGAGTCATCAGCATACCAGCAATGGCCGCTGATGGGGCATCAATAGCTAAAGATAAATGTGCTGCCTGTCATGGTGAAGACGGCAACAGTAAAGATGGCAAAATACCCAATATCGCTGGTTTCTCGGAAACGGCACTTTCTGACATGATGGGTGAATTTAAGTCTGGTGACCGTAAAGGTGATAAATACAAACCCGAAGACGGCGATGAAACTGACATGAATGCTATCGCAAAAGATCTAAGCGATGATGATATTGCTGCTCTGGCAAAGTATTACTCTGAGCAAAAATTTACTGCCCATAAAGGTGAAGCAGATGCAAAGCTTGCCAAGAAGGGGGCGAAAAAACATGATAAAAAATGTGAAAAATGTCATTCAGGTGGTGGTACAAACCCCGATGATGATGCTTCACTACTGGCGGGTCAACCACGTGAATATTTAACCCGTGCATTTGAAAAATTGAGCAATGGTGAACAACCCATGCCCAAGAAAATGAAAAAGAAATTCAAGAAACTCAGTGACGACGATAAAAAGGCACTGATTGAATACTATGTCAGCGGTGGCGGAGCTAACTAAGCAGGGAAACCACTGACAAGTATCGAATAAATTCGACCCTACAGGGATATTGGTTCACATAACATCTTTGCAGGGCGAATTCATTCGACTTCAATGGTAAGCGAGGCTCGTTGGGCAGCCAAGCCCGTCATTCCGGCGCAGGCCGGAATCCATTTAAGCAGTGGCACTGAACACCACATGCTGCAAGCTGAGCGATGATGCTTACCATAAACAGACTTTCATGCAATGAAGCATTTAGGAAGCACGGATTTTAATATTAATATTATTTTTCTGATGCCACTGTGTTATTGGGTGTTTCTTCTAAAAGTGGCAGCACGTATTCATTGAAAGAGTCATCCTCCATGCCTCCACGGTGTATATAAACAATCGTCCCATCTTTTGCAATAACCACGGTGTAGGGAACAATCTGCTGATCATTGCCCCATTTCTCAAGTAATGCTGCCCCTTCATCCTGGGAAATTACCATCGTTGGATAGTTCATCCCTAATGACCGTTCAACATTCTTCAGCTTTTTGACATCATCCAGTCCTACTCCAACGATTTGCAATCCCTTGTCCCCATATTTATTTTGATAGCCAACGAAGCGAGGAATCTCAAACTGACAGGGAGCACACCAGCTAGCCCAGAAATTTAACATAATGACTTTACCCTTCCAGTCACTCAATGTGTGTTTAGCACCCTGAGTATCAGGCAATTCAAAAGGTTTCATTTCCCAGACATTATTTGTTTTTTCAGGCAAAGCTAGTGTGGTCGTCTTTTGAGGAGACTTACTATCCTTCTCTGGCGTTTCCTTTGGCTTTTCATGATCAGCAGCTTCTGAAGTATTCTGGGTCTCCATATGCTGCGTATTTAGTGTTTTTTCTGGTGCTTTATCAGCACTCTTGTCTGCACACGCATAAGTTGTAGCGAGGACACATATGACTAGTGGAAGTGATTTTAGCAGTGACTTTTTCATTTTTACTACTTAGCATAATAAACATCGGAAGCGGCAAGTT
>JALVFC010000082.1 GCA_027030285.1 Thiotrichaceae bacterium
CTGTCAGGGCTGCAGGGTCGTGATCATCGGCGCAACTGGGGGCGCGTGTCAGTGTGGATTTCATTTTGACTCCTTTTGCACGTTACTTAACCACTGTTCTATAAATTCAGCTATCTGCGCTGGCTTGTTGAGGTCAAGGTGTGGCATTCCGGTCGGTGTAGTGCCAGGTTCCGGGTGATCTTCGACCAGTGCGATAACCTGTTTGTCATGCGGGTATAGATAAGGTCGGTCAAGTTCTTTGCGGTGTATTTCAATTTTGGCTATGTTCTCATCTTTAAAACCTTCTACCAGAATAATATCCAGCCTGTTGACCTGTATCATGCTCAGGGCATCCTGTAGCTGAGGGTCAGGGCGTGCTTCGGGTAGCTCGATGATGGATGCAAGCCGTTGACGTGAGGCAATAATGACCTGAGCGGAACCAGCTTCACGCAGTGCGTAGCTGTCTTTGCCCGGCTGGTCAATATCAAAGTGATGGTGAGAATGTTTTATAACTCCGACCCGCAGACCTTTTTCTTTCAATAAGGCAATGACTTTTGTCAGCAAGGTGGTTTTACCGCTGCCGCTCCAGGCGGCGAAGCCGAGCAGGGGCAGGCTGACTTCAGACATGGTGCTTACCTTTACCTGGGTTTTGTAGCGTGGCTAGTTGTGCTGGCGTGTTGATATTGGTAAACAGCTCGGGCTTGTCAGTAAAGTCTATTGGGAGAATTTCGTGCTGTGTATACCAGAGTTTCGTTTTACGTTCTCCTGATTTTAAAAAGTTTTGCAGGTGATCAAGCAGCGTCACTGGAATCAGTGCATGGATTGGTTGCAGTTGCTTACCATCATGGGCGACAGCAATTTTTGTAGGCGACAACTGGGGTAAAGTTCGACACATGCGTTTAACATACTCAGACGTGATCAATGGACCATCACAGGGCAGGGTGAGGATATGCGAGTAGCTGGCTTGTGTCATTGCAGATGCAAAGCCAGCGAGTGGTCCCTGAAAATCAGCCATGGTATCGCTAATGACTGGATAGCCGTATGTGGCATAAATACTCCGGTTGCGATTGGCATTAATCAGCACCTCGGCAACGTGTGGTGCAACCTGATGCAGCAGGGTGTCGATAATTCTGTGTTGTTGCCAGTATAGCAGCCCCTTATCCCGACCTTGCAGGCGGCTACCTTTACCTCCAGCCAGAATCACTGCCGTGACAGGATAAGGGTTTGAGTGTTTGGCAGTACTGTTCATGAATGCGATGCACCGCGCTCATGTAGTGGAATAATATTGTCAGGTTGACTGGGTTCAGGCTCTAACCTTGCGTGAATGAGTCTAAGCCGTTGATCTATGACGGAGCTAAAATGAATAGGGTCATGACTGGCTATAACTATGGCTACACCCTGTTTTCTCAGGCTGCTTAACAATTCCATGACACGCGCACGCGAATCTTTATCAAGATTGGCGGTAGGTTCATCCAGTAGCAGTACTTTTGGGGATCTTAATCTGGCGCGAGCCAGGGCAACACGCTGCCGTTCACCACCAGATAATTGATGCACCGGTTTATGGCTTAAATGACGGATATTAGCCCATGCCATTGCCTTGTTAATGTCTTCCATTTCAATGGGGAGATTGTTGTGTGCGGCTTGTACATAGCGTAGATTTTTCTCAACGGTGCCACTAAACAGGTAAGGTGTTTGATGCAGATACATTACTTGTTGCTGGGTGATTTTTACACCCTGTTTCCAGGGTAAAGTCCCCAGCCCCAGCTCAATAGTGCCCTGATCTGGTTTTACCAGACCAGCCATAATGCGCAGCAATGTGGATTTCCCGCTACCATTTTTGCCACTGATTAAAATGCAGTGCCCACCTTGCACATGGATATCGACTTCTTTTAAGACAATGTGGCGCTTCCAGCGCTTGTGTATATTGCTGTACTGTATATTTGTTGGTTTATAGCTCATGATCTATTTATTTACTGACTTGCAGTGAATTACTGAATTTGTCCTCGTCCCTGAAAATAATGTAATACAGAAACCAGCAAAAAGGAGAGTGTAACAAGTACAATACCCAGAGCAATCCCCTGAGACAACTCTCCTTTACTGGTTTCCAGTGCAATGGCAGTGGGTATATTACGAGTGTAATGCAAAATATTGCCACCGAGCATCATGGATGCCCCCACTTCCGCGATAATTCGTCCGAAGCCTGCTACAAAAGCACCCAAAATAGCATACCTGGCTTCACTGACAATCATCATAAACGCCTGCACCGTGCCAGCACCAATGGTTCGCGCCGTCTCCCAGGCACGTAAATCAATTGCCTGAAATGCCGCATGACTCATGGCAACCATAATGGGAAAACACAGTGCTATTTGCCCCAACACCATTGCCGTTTGTGTAAATAACAATTTCCAGTCACCCAGTGGGCCATGACGTGAGAGCAGAATATAGAAGGTCAGACCAACCACTACTGCTGGAACTGCCAGCAAGGTGTTAAAAAGAGAAATCAGCAACCGTCTGCCAGGAAAACGCATGTATGCCAGTAAAAAACCACAGATTACGGCGGGCAGGGCAGCGACCAGCATTGCCAGTGAGGATACTTTGAAGGAAACCAGAATAATGCTCCATAACTTTCCATCACCCAGTAGCAGAAGTTGCAGGGCATCCAGCAGGCTGGATAAAAGTGACGAGTCTGTCATGAATGCTTCTCGCTGGTTACTACACTGGCAGGCGCTGAATTATCCTGCACCGCATCCGGAATAAACAGGGGCTGTTGATACAACCTGAATGCAGCGATTTTGTGCTGCGTTGAAGGCAAAACCAGCCAGTGAATAAATGCCATGGCACCCTTGTAATTCGTGTCCTTATAGCGTTCTGGATTTACTGCGATAGCGCTATAAGGGTTGAACAGCAGGGGATCATGTTGCCAGAGGATTTTCAGTGGTGATTTGTCACGGTAAGCAAGCCATGTGCCACGATCGGTTAAGGTATAGGCATCAAGCTCACTTGCCATGAGCAGTACCTTGCCCATCCCCTGGCCGGCTTCGATATACCATTTTCCCTGTGGCTTTACATTGGCGAGTTTCCACAGGCTGGATTCTTTTTTGTAGGTACCAGAGTTGTCGCCGCGTGATACAAAGCGGCTTTGCGTCTTACTGATGCGTTGCATGGCATCAGCCAGAGAGCTGGCTTTGGATAACCCGGCCGGGTCAGCAGAAGGCCCCACGATAACAAAGTCATTGTGCATTATGGCCGTGCGATCCGTACCATAGCCCGCAGCAACAAACTCAGCCTCCGCTTTTGGGGCATGTACCAAAAGCACATCAACATCGCCATCCTTCCCCATACGCAATGCCTTGCCTGTGCCTACTGCAATTACATGCACCTTATAATCGTTTTGTTTTTCAAAATCTGGTAGCAGGTAGTCCAGTAAACCAGAGTTTTCAGTACTGGTAGTGGTTGCCAGGCGAAGTATTGTTGCGGGATTGTTGGCAGCCAATGCATTTGCGGATAAAAAAATTAAAAAACATGCGAACAGGATCAATTGCATGAGGCTTTTTCTAAGCATAAGTGTCCCTGTTTATAGCAGCTAAACTCTACGGATTCAGGTATTAATAAGAGATCGTAATTTTGGTCGAGTCTCACCTCGAAACTCTTGCAAAATCATAACACAAATAGTCAGGGGGTCTCAGTCCTTTGATGCCCTTTGATGAAATGTAGTACAGATTCAGGTTAATAAGCTGGATCGTACATCAGGTCAGCAATATGCGCATCCAGATCAGCAGGCAAGGGGGCTGACAGCAATCCCTGTTTGGTAGCACGTTGTGCCACCGCAACTGCAATCTTCAGGGAAATATGCCGAATCTCCGGTAAGGGTGGATAGACCGAGCCTTTTTGCAAATCTTCTTCATCCACGAGGTCAGCCAAAACCTGTGCTGCATCCAGAAACATGCGTTCACTAACGCGCGATGCATTACAGGCAATAATACCCAGACCGACACCGGGAAAAACATAGGCATTATTGCCCTGGCTGGGATGCATGGTCTGATTTTCATGTTCTCAATATTGCCCCGGTCACAGGCAGTCACATAAACCCCCCGTGCCTGACGAAAGATATGTGCAAATTCCTGACATGCCTGTCCCACAGTTGGGTGTAAATCAGTGGCATGAGCTCGACAATATTTTCTATCAGCATTTTATAAAACAGGCGTTCATTGCGTCCCAGTAATGCCATCAGGAAAATATAACGCTCAATGTCATTGTTTTTGCGATGCAGATTTTCCAGAGCGCGAACGATTTGAGTGCGTTGTGAGGTAATCACAGCGGGCAACAGACCATGCAACTCGTATTCATCACGCTCAGCCTTGCTAAATGCGGTGTCCTTATTTAACTCGGGGGTGTTGAGTAGGTGGCGGCCTTTGAGTTTGCACGGAAGATGCTTGTTTGGCATGGTTCAGTCCTGTATGCCATGTGTAAATAGAATATAGTTCCTCACCCCCACCCCAACCCTCCCCCTGAAAGGGAGAGGGAGTAACGCAATCCCCTCTCCCCCGGGGAGAGGACCAGGGAGAGGGGGGAGTAATACACCGTCTAACTCCTACGCTTCCCCTATAATGGCAGATGCTACTTTATGAATAACAGATACAAGACAAAGAAGGTGCCCCTAAAAGACCTTGTCGCAAACATCCCGAAACCTGTAAAGAT
>JALVFC010000083.1 GCA_027030285.1 Thiotrichaceae bacterium
TATTTACCAGCACGGAATTACACGCCAACGTACGGATATGCTGATCCATGCGGATTCACTGGCAGCCAAAGGCTTTGCAACGATTGCTATTGATCTGCCACTCCATGGTCTAACAGATACCAGCAACCCACTACATGCCAGTAACACCCCTTTTACCGAGACCGAACTGACATTTGACCTGGATCTTCTCAATAACACAACCAATGCACCTGGCCCTGATGCCCAAATTGACCCATCTGGCGCCCATTTCATTAATCTGCAAAGCTTATTAACCTCAAGAGATAACATCCGCCAGGGTGTGGTTGACTTACTGGTTTTACGCAGAAGCCTGGGCAATATCCCTGGCGTTTCAATTGATACATCCAGGATAGGATTTTTGGCACATTCTTTAGGTGGCGTGGTAGGCATTCCTTATCTCGCAGTCGAGAACCAGACACTCCCCAGCTCACTGGTAACAACCGGTGGTGGAATTGCTCAACTACTTAATGGATCCGCCGGTTTTGGTCCGGTTATTAGAGCGGGGCTAACAGCAGCGAATGGCGGCACACTTAGCAATGCAGACCTGCAGGCGTTTCTGGTAGCCGCTCAAACCGTTCTGGACTCTGCTGACCCCATTAACTATGGCGCAAAAGCAGCCAGCAAGCACCCCATTCACATGATCGAGGTCGTTGGTGATGGCACAAATAACAACCTGCCTGATCAAACCATCCCCAACACAGTCCCCCAACGAGGACAGCCTGATCCCGAGTTTGTACCTCCCTCTCCCCTTGCTGGTACTGAACCTTTGATAAGAGTCATGGGATTACAACCTGTTGACAACACTGTCACTGCCCCAAATGGAGTTAAAGGCATTGTACGCTTTACACAGGGCGAGCATGGCACATTACTCACACCGTCAAAAACTGGTGGCACAGAGGGCAATATTGACCTTCTCAATGTATTTACCGAAATGCACACCCAGATAGCGCATTTCATGGATACTGAAGGCACTGAAATCAAGATAACCGAAAGTAGTATCATCTTGCCAGCGGCTATTCCATAAGCAATAGTAAAACACTATAATCTATCCTTCAGCGGGGCTTCAGCCCCGCCACATCGCACAAAAGTCGCACCTCCAGCCCCATGAGTATCTGTAAAACGACACTAATAAATAATCTTCTGGTCAGCTGTCTTCTCTGTTTTCAAAGCAACCTAGCTGCTTCACCAGCTTCATCCCAGAACGCAATAAAACAAACAGTCGCCAGCTTCTACCAAGCTGTAGCATCGGGTGATTGCAAAACAGCAGTAAAACTTCGTATCGACTATTTGCAGGAAAACTGTCAGCAAGTCTCTGCTGTGAAAGTCCACCAGATAAAAGTTGAGAATAAGGATAAGCGCAATGCCGTTGTCCTTATCGAAACCGATATCACCTCACATGACAAGAAACATTATTTTCGCGGCTATACCCGACTACGGAAGCTTGATGGTAGCTGGTTTATTGTAGGGCCTTACAAAAACAGTAATGATTACACACTAGATGAGTATCTTAGCGAGTTTATCAACCCTGAAAGACAGCGTGATCAGGCAACAGCCAAACAAAAAGCCTTACCTCCTACCGAACCTATTGATTTCTCACCTGAAGCCGCCTCTGCCGTACCGAGTGTAAAAGAACCTCCCGTAAGTCAGCCCGCAGAGACTAAAAAAACGACTGCATCCATCAAAAAAACCACTACCCAAAAACCACGCACAGAACTGGACAACTATTTGCGAGGAGTGGTCAAAATAGAAGGCAACCACGCCCTTATTCTCAACAACATCCGACAACTCTTCCCTGCCAACCAAAGCGACATCATTCTGATTGACCTAAGTCTTGGACTGCTATATTACTACAGCACCGACAATGAACAGTTAGCCGTATTCCCCATACTGACGACCCCACTAGATCACTTCTCTAAAGGTCTTTACAAAATCAACAAACAGGAGCTTGATCCGGCCACTGACAATCATCCATCGTCACGCTCACTAACCATGGAAAAGCTCGTTCTGGACAAAAATAGACGACTGCTCGTCGAAAATTATTACTATTTGCGTGATTATTTCGATGATGATCAAGAAAACAGTTTATCCCTTAGCCCTGTTGATAATGACAAGCTGCAAAAGATGGTTCGCCCGGAAACCCTGTTATATATCGCAAGGTAACTAAAATTACTGGAGTTAGTCCATATTTTAAACTATAATATATTCTTTATTTATAAACAGTTACGACAAAAACATAAACGGTTTTATTAAGATGCTTGTAAGTGTGTAAATTCCTTACATATTCAAGCACCCGCTGAGCTAGTCAATCGCCCAGAGAAACCGCATAACTTCGCGGAAGCAACGCTTTAGCTTACCCTTGAAACACTAGGACCCTAAGCACACTTCCAGAAATAATTGAATGTGGCAAGTTAAGAGAAATTAGCACAAACGCCTTTTAAAAAACAACATCCAGAAATCAGTATTTTATTATGAGAGTCATGGGAATACTGGCAATTTTGATTATTGCATTGTTTGTAATCACATTATCATTCAAGAGTGTTGACAATAATCAAATGGCACAGCCAGAATCACAAGGAAGTGAAGCCGTCTCGACGACCGATGGAGACATAAGCGGTAGCAGTGCTATCAGTGGGCTCCCCGCGCAAAGAGACCTGAAGCTGCTATATATGAAAGAACAGCTAAAAAACCAGGATTCTGAAACCAGACTCAGCTATCAGCAGCAACTTGAACAGCAACGCATGGAGTACAGTAGCCTGATGCTACAGGAAAAAATGCTCCACGAAAAAGAACTTCTGGAAGCAAAAAACAAACACGAAGAAACTATCCTCAAACGAAAGCTGCAAAAAGAATATATTCTCAAACAACAGGACTCCTCCCTGCTAAGCCAGGAAAAACAATACGATGCACAAATGGCAGATCGCCTAATCGCCTTTGAAACCCGCAAACAACTGCTAGCTCAACAGCACGAAGAAGCACTTCTTGCCAAAAATCAGACTCTTTATAAACAATCACTTATAACCTACACCATGATTGCAAGCGGGACTATCTTTCTGCTTAGCCTTTCCTACTACCTTGTCGGTCTACGAAAAAATATTCAGCAAAAAGAAATCATGCGCCTTGAGCAGGAACATATTTACAGCCTCAAACAGCAGGAGTCCATGCAGGAGACCCGTATCAAGGTGCTTGAATCTATTTCCGACCTTCCTGAGAAGGATAAAAAAGAAATCATTGTCGGATTAATCGGACTCAACCGCCCCTTTGAAGAACTTGAAAATAAGGTCGTTGAGGAGCCGCCCATAGAAATTGAACTCACCGAACTAACGCCGCCGCAAATGAAGGTACAGCCCTCTGAGAAAGTTACCAGCTAAAGCTAAAGGTTGATTATGCCCAGGCGACTTTCCACTCACAGCGTTTATCTTGTCGATGGCATACGCACCCCCTTCCTGATAAAACCCACCCGACCAGTCAGTTACAGCCCACTGGATCTCAGCGTAATCAGCAGCCGAACCTTGTTGCTAAGGCAGCCATTTATGGCACAAGATATTGACGCTGTTATCATAGGCTCCAGCCTTACCCAGCCGACAGACCTGGCTTTTAAACTCAAACAGCGTTTAATGCCACAAAGCAGTTCGCAGCCTGGTTCAACTAACGCAACCAGCTCTCAACAAGCAACGCTAAGTCTGAGCGGAGAGCTATCAGGCTTTGAAGCACTGGAGTACGCCTGCCAGCAAATCGCACTGAATCAGAAACAGCTGGTTTTAACCGGAGGTGTAGACATGCTGGAGATCACTCCACCGTCAACACTCCCACACTTGCAAACAGCTCCAGCTCTGGCATCCCTTTCTCAAAAACTACTGGATAAGTCACAGCGACTTGGGGATTTAGCTGCCAAATATAGCCCAAAAGAGCCAGCAGTTGAGGCCTGTTCCATACTCAGAAAAACAGCCGAGAAAAAAGCTGTCACTTTAGACCTAAGCTCACAAGCACTCACAGACTACATTCAACTAAGTCAGCGTCGCTTGCAATATGCACAAAGAAATAACCTGCTGGCATCCGTTATGCCTGTTTTTTATCCCGATGGCCAGGTTATCTACCGCGATCAGGGCATCTCATACAATGACGCTGCACAGTATGACACCGCCAATAACGCTGCAAGCCATGAAACCCGGCTACCTCATAATGCCATTGCCCCGCCTGCCGAAGGAGCCAGTTTTCTGCTACTTGCCAGCAAAACCTGCGTGCAACGTCACCAGTTGCCAGTGATTGCAGAGCTTTCTTTTACCAACTGGGCATGTGGCGCAAATGCCAGCCATCAAAAAACTGTCAACCAGGCAGTAAAAGAACTACTTAATCATACAAAACTGACACTGAAAGACATCGATTACTGGGAAATTAATGAACATTCAGCGGTGGATATACTTGCTGCCCAGCAAAGCTGCAAGCACATTGAAACACTTGCCACATTAAACCAGGTGAACCTTGATGGCGGTGTACTCACACTGGGCAACCCACCTGCCGCCAATGCCATGCGCATGGTCTTGCAACTGGCACATACATTAAAGCGCCAGCAGGCAAGCAAAGGGGTGGTTACCAGCACTTTCCCTGACGGCAGAGCATTTGCCTTGCTTATCAAATCCTCTCAGCCAGGAGAGAAGCAAT
>JALVFC010000084.1 GCA_027030285.1 Thiotrichaceae bacterium
GGTTTGTAGATAATGTGTAAGATTCTGTAGGATACAAAAGCTTACATTTGCTTACACAATAGCAACCAAGCGTCTACATACCTTACATTTCAGCTCACTTACTCTTTCCTCTGAAAACAACTTTTATGATTTTAACCAGAGGAAATAACAGTGAAACATACACACAAACCAAAGAACCTGACACACCTGTTAATGGTAACAATTTCTCTCGCTCTAACTGCGAATGCTTACGCTGATTTTGGCATAAGTGCAAATGTAGCAAACGAAAATGGCTATAAAGACCTCGACGATAAGGCAAGCCTTTCACTGGGGGTAGAGTATCGCGGCGATAAGTTCAACATGGGGAAAGATGGTGTTTCTTATGAGTTTATCCATGCAGATAACTATGCAGTAGAAGCCCTGGCAACCTCGAACAACAGTGGTTTTGAGGCAAAAGATGGCAAAAACTTCACAGGTATGGACAAGCGAAAAACGTCCATTGATTTGGGAGGACGTATGATTGTGAAGACAGGCATAGGTCCCGTTACGCTTGATGCAACAAAGGATGTCCATGCAAGCAAGGGCTATGAAGCAGGTATTAAAGTCGGTGGGATTGCGCCTCACGCACCACACTGGACGGGAGAGAGGACGATAAATGTTGCGGCAACAGGTGGTTTACGTTATCAAAGCAAAAAAGTGGTTGATTATTATTATGGCGTAAAAAACACTGAAGCAACTGCAAACCGGAACGCCTATAAGGGAAAATCAGCTATCACGCCTTATCTGGGTGTCGAAGCACAGGCAGATTTGACAGAGCACATAAGCTTAACAGGTAATCTAGGTATCACCAGACAGCCGAATGCAATCCGAAATAGCCCTCTGGCGAAAGATAAAAAGTACCAGCCAGTGGCAAATGTTGGGTTTACCTACTGGTTTTAGCAAGACTGTAACATGCATGCGCCATTGCTCATCATTAGGTGGGTAATGGGGCAAAGCTTGCTCGATTAAAAACTGTTTTTCTCGTTACGAGGCTCTGACTCGTAATGCAATACAACGGCTCTGCCATTCAAGCGGCAAGACCACAGACAGGGTTACGTGGCGGAGCCACTTGCAATAACCGAGGAGTCCATATACGAGTAGTTACTCCTCAAATACAAAAGGATTGAGGAACTGCCGCTTCCATAATAACTTTCTATCAACGGTGCTTAGCCTCGCCTCATCACAGACCTTTCCCCAATTAGTTTCAATCACTTCTCTCTGATTGCTACAAATTGCTTTGGCTTCATCTTCTGAGAGCAGGAAATGCGGTGCTGCATCAAGGCAAGATTTGAGCTTGCTTAATCTGTTTTCACCAGAAATCAGCATGGCTTGTGTAGCTTCGTTACCTGTGCGTCCTTGTGGACAAATATCATAAGCAGGAGTTAGGCGAAGTATTTTGCCATTCCAGAATGCTGCATGGTTACGCGCATGATCATCGGTATTGCCGCTAAGAATGTTAAAGACAAGGCGAGAAAATAGCTCTTTGAGTGTTTTTTTAGGCTCATCGAAACGATGGCGGATAATTTCCGCGAAGGTTTCATAGCTCGCATACCTTGCCATCATGTCATCCAGAGCAAACAATGTTAAGGCTGAAACCATAGCTCTGCGTGTCCAGCCTTTTGTAGTTTTTTCACGATCAAATCGCTCAATTAAAAGTATATCTTTATGCGCAGCTTGAACCAGTTTTACAGAGGCAGCATTAATACCAGCGAGAGTAGCCAGTCGCATGGCGACAAACTCAGCCTTTACCACATTATAAAGATCAGTACTTGAAGAAAACTTCGCAACGTATTTTACACCCTGGTCTTCGATCAAGGCTTTCGGGCGAGCACCGCCGATAGAGCTTCCATGGAAGAGTGCCTGATCCAACTCAGGTGTTAGTGGCACACCTTGTTCCACTCGTTCAGCAGATTGAAGCAATTCTTCCAGCGGGACGTTATTTGCTGAGCGTGCAACGTATTCTCCTGGCGAGCGCTGAAAATCCAACGCACCAATACGGTCTGAACCTGACTCCAATAAATAGGTTAATTCACCAAGCGCATCGGTATCTGTATTTCCACCTTTGCGTCCAAGTTTTTTATTGATGATAACGCGCCTTCCCCAGGCATCTGGGGAAGAATCCCTGATACAGCTGGGCATGGTCAGCCCATCAGGCAAAGGCAATACGCCTTGTTTTAAAGGTAACTCCGGTTCATAAATAGAAATGGCAGGTGGATTGGCATGGATACGCTCCAGATAACTTTTACCATAGTTGAAACGCACGTTTCCCTGCTCACCAACTTCAAGCTTTCCGGCAACAATGGGATCAACTGCATCAGGTAACCATATCCAGACATAAGCTTCTTGGTCAGTGTTAGAAGTCATCATCTGCAACCTTACCTTTCTTGCGCACAGACTTTGGCAACAATACAAGCTTCTCCTCTGTCTGACGAATATGTTTGCTGAGAGTAGTCTCTTCTGCATCAAAAAGTTTGACCCCCACGATGGCAGCCACTTCTATAGTCGCCCCCAGCTCACATTTAGGATCGCCTTTTTCAATGCGTCGCAATAGCCCACGCGAGATACCAGCACGCTCGGCCACCTCTTGCGCGGTCATCTTGCGCTCTATTCTTGCTACACGGATTAAATTGCCAAGAAGGGTTATTGCTTCAAGGCAATAGCGGGAATATGTACGTCGGGATACTTTGGACACAACCTATCAATGGTCTATATATGAATCATATTAGTTGTATATGGTCTATATATGAATCATAGTATCGATATTAATCTGTTTCAAGACTAAATACAGGATGGGTGACAACCTACCGTTAATGGCGCGGGCTAACAGGCATATTATCGACGCGCACTTGATGGGCTACAGTGGCGCATTGGCGCGACTGAAGTTGGCATATACTTGATTCAAATATTATTATGACGATTCAGTCTGTGCTTCCCGCAAGTAACGAAACAGTGCTCGTGAGGATTTAGGTGGTTTGTTTAGCTTGGCTTCTTTCTGGGCATTTCGAATGAGCTGCCTAAGCTTCTGTCGATCCAGCATTACGAACTCTGCAAGTAATTGTTCCAGCAGTGCATTATCACCCTGTAATAACTGATCACGCCAAACTTCCAACTGGTGAAACTGATCCGTGTCCTCTTGATGAGGACGATGCATATCATCCAGTTGCCGCCGAATCTGTTCAGCATCTTCCTGACGCAGTAATTTCTCCAGGTAAATGAGCTGTCGTCGCAATGCCCCTTTGCGAAACTGCCTGGCTTTGGTGACTTCCTGCCTTAGCTGTTCACTCAAGGGCAGCGCCTCCAGCCAGCTTTCCGGGCTGGCTACCAACTGTTTTCCCAGTTCTCGCAGTGCCAGCATTTCACGCTTTAATGCTGTTTTATTTGGTCGCTCAGCGTATATCCGTTCTTCTTCGTCCATAAGTACCGTGGGGCTATTAAAGGCATTAATTTTAACACTGTAATGACCAGGCTAGAATAGAAATATAGTGAGCATACTCAGGAGACTTCACCAGATTCCCTGGGAGGCTGTCCGAGAACTGGAAACGTAGCGAAAATCACAGGATCATTAGAACAAATCATGATCGGTTTTTTGTAACTACTCAACTTGTACTCTTGTTATCCGATTTCTACGTTGAAAGTGCACATTTATGCTTATAAATTCCGTGCATTCACCTTAATCTCAAACAATACGTGCACAATCTGAGCAGTTACGGATTTCGCTGAATAATAACGTTTTTTTGGTTTTTGACTCGGGACAGTTCTGCAGAAACCAAACTCCTGCTTCCAGCTCAAACCCCTTAAGCTACTACATTTCACTGTCATCACTTGCCTCCTCGTAGCTTTCGGTCGCCTCCAGCCACTGTGTCTCAACATTCAATAATTCTGCATCAAGTTGCTGTTTTTGCTGCAACACTGACTTTAGTGTTTCCTTGTTTTCATCACTATAGAGTTGCGTATCAGCCAGTTGCAGTTCCAGTTGGTTTTTTCTTTCTGTCAGGCTATCCAGTTGCTTCTCAAGTTTGACAACCCGATTGCGAAGTGGCTGAAGTTTACGTCTTTTTTCAGCTTGCAGACGGCGTTTTTCCTTGCGTGACAGTGGTTGGGCATCAGGGGTGGCATCATCTGAGGCTCGCTCTTGCTGCTCCTGCTGGCGGTTACGTTCCTGAATCCATTTTGCATAATCGTCGAGATCACCCTGATACGGCTCGGCAACGCCATGGCTAACCATAATCAACTCATCAGTGACAGTCTTTAACAAATGTCTGTCATGGGAAACAATCACCATAGCGCCGCTATATTCCTGTAGTGCGACGGTCAGGGCGTGCCTCATCTCAAGATCAAGGTGATTCGTCGGCTCATCCAGTAATAACAAATTAGGTTTCTGGTAAATAATCAAAGCTAGTGCAAGACGTGCTTTTTCGCCACCGGAGAATGGCGCTATCGGCTCACTGACACGATCACCCTGAAAACCAAAACCACCGAGGTAATTGCGAAAATCCTGTTCGCTGCTTTTACTATCCAGTTGGCGCAGGTGATCCAGCGCGGATTGTTGTGGTTGCAGCTGCTCTAACTGATGCTGGGCAAAATAGCCAATTTGTAAATCTTTAGCACGCCAGGCATCTTCATTTAGTGCATCAAGTTGCCCGGCAATATACTT
>JALVFC010000085.1 GCA_027030285.1 Thiotrichaceae bacterium
GGAACCCACACGCAGAGAGGAGTCTTTTACATCCGAGGCTTTTTCACCAAAGATGGCGCGCAGCAACTTTTCTTCCGGTGTTAGCATGGTTTCACCTTTTGGTGTTACCTTGCCGACAAGAATGTCTCCTGGCTTGACCTCAGCCCCCACATGCACAATGCCGCACTCATCCAGCTTGCTCAATAAACTTTCGGCAACATTTGGGATATCAGCTGTAATTTCTTCAGCCCCCAGTTTAGTATCGCGTGCCAGACATGTCATTTCTTCAATATGAATTGTCGTGTAGCGGTCTTCGTCTACCACCCTTTCAGAGATAAGAATAGAGTCCTCGAAGTTGTAGCCGTTCCAGGGCATAAATGCCACTAGCATATTCTGTCCCAGCGCCAGATCACCAAGATCTGTTGAGGGACCATCTGCCAGCACATCACCACGGGCAACCTGATCACCCACTTTTACAATTGGACGCTGGTTAATACAGGTGTTCTGGTTAGAACGTGTGTATTTAATCAGGTTGTAAATATCAACCCCACCACCCTGGGCTTCCTCGTCGTTAACCCGGATTACAATACGTGCAGCATCTACTGAATCAATTATTCCACCACGCTTCGCAGTAACTGCAGAACCCGAGTCCACCGCCACGGTACGCTCCATACCAGTACCTACCAGCGGTGTCTGAGCGCGCAGTGTGGGGACAGCCTGACGCTGCATATTCGACCCCATCAGAGCCCGGTTAGCATCATCATGCTCCAGGAAAGGTAGCAGCGCAGCAGCAACTGAAACGATTTGTCTAGGTGACACATCCATATACTGGACTTTTTCTGCTGCAAACAAACTAAACTCATTCAGGTTTCGACAGGAAACGAGATCTGCAACAAACCGCCCTTCACTGTCCAGAGCTTCACTTGCCTGAGCAATCACATACTGTGATTCTTCAATGGCTGACAGATACTCAATTTCTGTTGTCACTACACCATCGACAACCTTACGGTAAGGTGTTTCCAAGAAGCCATAGTCATTGGTTTTAGCATAGACAGCCAACGAATTAATTAGACCAATATTAGGCCCTTCCGGTGTTTCGATGGGACACACACGACCATAGTGAGTAGGGTGCACATCTCGCACTTCAAAACCAGCACGCTCTCGCGTCAGACCACCTGGACCCAATGCAGAAATACGCCGCTTATGTGTGACCTCTGATAGCGGGTTATTCTGATCCATAAACTGGGATAACTGACTGGATCCAAAGAACTCTTTAACTGCTGCTGAAACTGGCTTGGAGTTAATCATGTCCTGCGGCATCAAGCCTTCACTCTCAGCCATGGTCAGACGTTCTTTAACAGCACGTTCTACACGCACCAAACCAACACGGAAGGCATTTTCTGACATTTCACCAACGCTGCGGATACGCCTGTTACCAAGATGATCAATATCATCAACAATGCCATGACCATCACGAATTCCAACCAGGGTTTTCAATACATCGAGAATATCTTCATTGCTTAGTGTGGTTGGCCCTTCAGCGGTATCACGCCCCAAGCGCAGGTTAAACTTCATGCGCCCCACTTCAGACAGGTCATATCTGTCCTCAGAGAAAAACAGGTTCTTAAACAGATTATCAGCAGACTCTTTGGTTGGCGGCTCGCCAGGGCGCATCATACGGTAGATTTCCACATGCGCCTCATACTTGTTAGTTGACGGATCAATGTTCAAAGTGTTTGAGATATAGGGACCATGATCCAGCTCATTGATATAAAGAATACTAAACTTCTTTACACCCTTATCACGGAAAGCTTCCAGCAACTCTTCTGTTACATCTGCATTCGCCGCAGCAATCAACTCTCCCGTTTCCTTGTCAACAACATCTTCACCAAGGCGCTTGTCCATCATGTACTCAACAGGCACTTCCAGAGTTTTAGCACCTGATTCATTCATTAAACGCACATGTTTAGCTGTAATTCGACGACCGGTTTTTACGATAACTTTTTTATCAATAACAATATCAAACAGTGCGAGCTCGCCCTGTAACTGTTTGGGATTAAGTGCAACCTTGATGTTATTCTTGTTCAGCGTCACTGGAATAGTTTCATAGAATTCTTCCAGTATTTGTTTAGTATCCATACCAATGGCACGCAACAATACTGTTGCTGGCAGTTTTCTACGTCTATCAATACGCACAAATACCGCATCTTTAGGATCAAATTCGAAATCAAGCCAGGAGCCACGATAGGGAATCACACGCGCATTATAGAGTAGCTTGCCCGCAGAATTAGATTTCCCTTTATCATGATCAAAGAACACGCCAGGAGATCGATGCAGCTGTGAGACGATGACACGTTCAGTGCCATTAATCACAAACGAGCCTTTTTCTGTCATCAATGGCAATTCACCAAGGTAAACATCCTGCTCCTTGATATCCTTTACAACACCACCCGTGGTCTTGCCACCATTTCTTTTTGGTGCAGGGGCATCTTTATCAAAGATACGAAGACGAAGCTTTACCCGCAACGATGCACCATAGGTCAAGCCCCGCACCTGACACTCGCGCACATCAAACACTGGCTCGGCAATATTGTAATCTACATAGTCCAGATCAACATAGTTGTTGTAACTAACGATTGGAAACACTGACTTAAACGCACCATGTAAACCCTTGTCCTTACGCTCATCGACAGGAATACCATCTTGCAGAAAATCACGATATGATTCCAGCTGTATTGCTAACAAATAAGGGATATCCAGAACCTGCGGACGTTTACCAAAATCCTTGCGAATACGTTTTTTGTCAGTAAAGCTTAATGCCATCGTTATTCCTCACTTTAGGGATAATCTTGGTTGCAAAAACTTGCATTAACACTGGGTAGCTAAAACCCAGTGACCAAAGTCTGTTTTGATACCGATCCTGGAACCCCAGCAACCTGTTTCAAATAAGACTTATTTCTTTCCTTGCGAAGCATGAATAGGTAAATACACTACCCAAACCATCTAAGCGACAAAAGGCCGACAGTGATAACACCGTCAGCCATTGCCTCTAAAATCTAAATTTTTAGATAGTTCAATTACTTCATCTCTGCTGAAGCACCAACCTCTTCAAGTTGCTTGATCATTTCCTCTGCTTCATCCTTGCTAACGGCCTCTTTCAGCGTAGCAGGAGCAGATTCAACCATATCTTTTGCTTCTTTCAGACCAAGACCTGTGATACCACGCACTGCCTTGATAACCTTAATTTTGCTATCACCAACTGCTGACAACACCACGTCAAATTCAGTTTGCTCTTCAGCAGCAGCACCAGCGTCGCCACCAGCAGCAGGTACAGCAGCAACAGCAGCAGCGGCTGCAGATACCCCAAATTTTTCTTCCATATCAGAAATCAGATCAACGATTTCCAACACGGTCATATTTGAAATTGCTTCCAAAATATCATCTTTTGAAACGGCCATAATAATTCTCCTATATACCGAGTTTAGGCAGATGCCTCTTTCTGTTCACGTACAGCAGCTATAGTACGCACTAGTTTTCCTGGGACTTCGTTCAGCGTTCTTGCCAACTTGTCTAATGGTGCCCGTAGTGTTCCAGCCAGCATTGCCAGCGCCTGATCACGGGTAGGCATCTTAGCCAAAGCATCAAGCTCAGAGGCTTCAAGCAAATTACCACCAAGGGCAATCATTTTTACCTCAAATGCCTTTTGCTCTTTAGCAAAGTCCTTAATCACGCGAGCCGCCGCACCTGGATCTTCCTGAGAAAATGCCAGAATCATTGGCCCAACAAGCCCATCACTCATACACTCAAAATCTGTATCAGCAAGTGCTCGCCTAGCGAGATTATTTTTAACTACTCGCAGGTATACAGCATCTTCACGCGCCTTCACACGCAAAGCCGTCATATCACCTACAGAAATTCCACTATAATCAGCAGCTATAGCAGAATGTGCGTTTGCAGCAACCTCAGCGACCTCAGAGACTATCTGTTTCTTAGCTTCTAAAGTTAATGCCACGATTTACTACCTCATGGTTCGGTGGATACCCACCGTTAATAAACACCCTTCACACTTATGCAAACATGAAGAATGAACCAACGGCGCACACCCAGCGAGAAACTAAACTCGTCAGAGCGCGCCATCTACGCAGGCAATTCAGTTATATCAATTACATAACCCAATTAAGTCTTTCGACACCCACGGTCTTCGACGACATACAGCCATGTATATCTTCTCCCCCCAAGACTATACTGAAACCTTGGGAGGTACAGCTCAATCCCTTGAGCCATAGAACCGGCAAAAAACCAGTCAATTCATTTAAAGAAGGATCTATTTATGCCAGACTGGCCTGATCAACTGCAAGCCCAGGCCCCATAGTGCTAGACACTGATATTTTTTTCAGATAAACACCCTTAGCGGATGATGGCTTGGCTTTATTCAGCGCATCCATCAAGGAATTAAGATTTTCCAATAGATCAGCTGAATCAAAGTCAACCTTGCCAATAGAACAATGAATAATACCTGCCTTATCAGTACGGTACTGCACCTGTCCAGACTTAGCATTTATGACAGCCGTTTTTACATCAGGCGTCACAGTACCCACCTTAGGATTGGGCATTAAGCCTCTAGGACCAAGTATCTGACCTAACTGACCGACCACACGCATAGCATCAGGCGTAGCAATCACCACATCAAAAT
>JALVFC010000086.1 GCA_027030285.1 Thiotrichaceae bacterium
CGACTATTCACTCATTAAATAAGCCAGGATTGTGATAATCTTGTGGTTTTCGCTACACTTCCAGTTCTCGTACAGCCTCCTGGGCGGCTGTGATAGTTGCTCCGCTCCGGACACCTCCTATGTCTTTAGTCTAACAGGATGTCCTCATCAAATATGTCAGAGAGTTGGCGTTGTAGCTCACGTTCGGCAAGAATTTCTTCAATATTCCTGCGTAGTGCATGACGGTTTTCTTTTACAGGTTTTCTTTCAACTGTCTCTAGTGCCTCGTCATTACTAAACTCAACCACATCAAGGTCATCAATATCTAGGAGCGGAATATCATTTTCTTCCGGTAGCGATGGTGTGTGTTCTTCATGTCTCATGGTTTACCTCCAGTTTTTTTATTGTTATTGTTATAACTAACAAGTAGTTGCATGTTTATGTGTTGTATTATCAGAAATAAAATTTCCTTTCTGTCACTATCCCATCGAGTTTCACATCCCACGGCTCTGCACTTAAGGCTGGAGAACGTTGAAACTCATAGGCATAACCGATTAATAATGGCTTTGTCCTGGTATTCAAGTTTCTTTGTGTATTCTTGAATGCAAAAGTACGATCATAGAAGCCGCCTCCCATCCCAACGCGGTTATGCTGTTCGTCAAAGCTTACTAACGGTGTGATGACTAAATCAAGCTGATCGGGTTGAATCAATTCGTCAGTATTGCCAGAGTTACAAACAGGCTCGGGAATGCCGTAACAGTTATCCTCAAAGCAAGTTTCCTCAGTCACTTTCATAAAGTCTAGTCCAGTTTCACTACCTTTTTTTAGAATTGGCAGATAAAACAGTTTTGATTGGCAGTTTCGTGGTGTTAGCAGCAGCGTTGGGTCAGCCTCACCCGAAACAGGCAAATAGTAGGCGATATGCTGCGCCTGCTGAAATGCTTCCGTCTGAGCCATTTGCTGGGCGATAAGCTGCGAAGTTTGCAGGATTTCACCTGCAGTGAGTGCGGCTCTCTGAGCTTTAATGGCGTTGCGTAAGCGTTCAGTATTCACACAAAGTCCTGGATAACCCGAAAAAGTGCTGCTTCAGGGGCAGCGAATCTCTAACCGTAGTAACGTCTTTTTGAAATGGCTATTTTAAGACGTTTCCCGACTTTAATTCTAGTAGACTTTAGTCCGTTTAGGCGCATGATCTTGCGAACACTGGTTCGATATTTTTTTGCAATTCGAAATAGTGTTTCTCCTGAGCGGACTTTGTGGGTAACGATATGTTTTCTGGATT
This sequence comes from Thiotrichaceae bacterium, assembly GCA_027030285.1. Taxonomy (GTDB): domain Bacteria; phylum Pseudomonadota; class Gammaproteobacteria; order Thiotrichales; family Thiotrichaceae; genus HyVt-477. The sequence goes on from JALVFC010000086.1 coordinate 1,262, forward strand.
TGCTTTTTTTCTTGTAATGCTTATTGGCATTTTTCGCGATTTTTTTGTGATTTCTCAGATAATAGCTACTGGCCATGGCAGGGTTGGCAGGAATATAGGAAATATGGATACCATGAGCTGCCGGGTTGCCATAAATTTCCTTAAAGGCCAGCAAGCGAGGTACATAATGTCTGGTTTCTTTAGGTAAGCGTAAGCTCCAGAAATCAGTGGGTAAGCCGCGTGCCCGGTTCTTGGCGATTTCTTTATGAACTCTTTTTTCTCCGCAGTTATAAGCTGCCAGTGACAATAACCAGTCACCGTTAAATTCACGATTAAGGTCTTGCAAGTAGTCTAAAGCAGCGTTCGTGGAAGCTTTCCAATTATAGCGTGCATCATAGCGTGGAGAAACGGGTAGCCCGTAGCGCCTTGCTGTTGCAGGGATGAACTGCCATAGACCCGCGGCACTTGCAGGTGAATAGGCGTCATTCTGGTAGGCACTTTCAACAAAGGGCAGCAGTGCGATTTCTGCTGGCATACCACGACGTTTTACTTCAGCCATAATCGATGGCAAGTATTTAGCTGATCGCCGGTTTAGCTCGATCATTTGTTCTGGCATACGCGCATAGGAGCGAATGTAACGCTGTACTCTTGGCTTGTGACTATAGTCACCAAGCTGAAACCCGCGGTGAACTTCTCTCCATGTCTGATGTAGGTTACCCATGCCTCGATAAGTTGCCTTGACGGTAAAAATATCCTGCCTGGTTTTTTTCGCCGTCTTTCTTACCTTGTTTTTTTGTATCTTGTTATGGGCATAATGTCTGCGTTGAGAATAATTGGGGCGAATAACGGGACCTCTGTGACTGGTATTAATCCGCATCTGTTTATACCGATTAATGTAGTAAGCTTGTTGTGCCTTGTTTCGCTCGGAATGATTATAAGAAACGATACCAGCGGCAGGTGTTGTTTTTTTCACTGTTTCGTTGGTACAGGCAGGAATAGCAAGCAAAGACAAACTGGCAATAGTTACCAGTCTGAATGATGTCGGAATCATGATGTAGCCCTTTATTTGTTATAGTTATTGGTTACTGTTACCGTTAGGGACGTTTTGTTGTCACTTTCGAGCCCCAAGCGGTGCGAGAAAAATATGCAACAACTAAAAATGGATTACAAGGATTTTTCTACAAGTGGTCTCTGAAGAAGACAAAAAAAAACACCTATATACCTCCTGTTCGGCTTGGTATAAAACACCCGTAGGTGAGTTTGCCCTACAAAAACTGGATGAAAAAATAAGTGAGAATTTTTCCGAGATATTTGGTTATTTTGCCTTTGAGTCGGGTGCGTTGCTGAATACACATCAATTTCTGCGATCTTCCAGGGTGGATACCTGTTTTTCACTGGGACGTGATGTAGAAAATATTGAAAAAACAGCGGTAAAAGCAGATGTGGAAGCCTTGCCACTGGATTTTGACAGCATTGATCTGGTGTTAATGAACCATGTGCTGGAATGTTCAAATGATCCGCACCAGGTCTTGCGAGAAGTGGACAGGGTACTAGTTGCAGATGGGCATTGTATCATTGTTGGTTTCAACCCGTTATCATTTTGGCAGAACAGGCGTTCTTTTTGTGATTCTGCTGGTTCAACTATGGTGCCCCGCTTATATGGTGTGAGTCGTATGCGTGACTGGATTTCACTATTGGGATGGAAAATCAACAAGATATCTTATCTGAGTTTTCGCGCCAGATTTATGAAAGGCAGGCTTTTTACCAAGCTTGAAAAGATGGAAAAATGGGGTAGTCTGTACTGGCCTGTTTTTGGCAATATCTACATTATTCATGCTCAGAAACAGGTTATGGGTGGCATATTACGCAAGCCTGAATGGGATGCTGCCAAGGTGCTCCCGCCCAAAATTGCCATTAATCCAACCCCCAGGAGTACGCAAACTCGTGAGCGTAAATAACAAGACCGTTGAAGTTTTTACCGATGGCGCCTGCAAAGGTAATCCTGGACCGGGAGGCTGGGGTGCTTTGCTGCGCTATGGTGACAAGCAAAAAGAGCTGTATGGTTATCAGGCTGAAACAACCAATAACCAGATGGAACTCCTGGCAGCAATACAGGGGCTGGAAGCACTGAATCGCCCTTGCAAAGTGGTGCTGACCACAGATTCGCAATATGTGCGTCAGGGGATCACTAAATGGATTCATAACTGGAAAAAGAATAACTGGATGACTGCTCAAAAAAAGCCCGTGAAAAACAGGGAACTCTGGCAGCGTCTGGATGCTGTTGCTAGCAAGCACGACTTACAATGGAACTGGGTTAAGGGACATAGTGGCCATGCAGAAAATGAACGGGTTGATGAGCTGGCAAATCGAGCCATCGAAGAAAATAGATAAACTCTCCTCCTATCTTTTCAAGGTATATGCAGGACTCACCATGACACAACAGCAAAAACGACAAATCGTACTGGATACAGAAACCACAGGTCTAGAGCCCAGTGAAGGGCATCGTATTATTGAAATTGGTTGTGTCGAAATACTCAAGCGACGTGTCACTAATAATGACTATCATCAATACCTGCAACCTGATCGGGAAATAGATGAAGAAGCCCAGGCAGTGCATGGCATTACGCCGGAGTTTCTGGCTGATAAACCGCGCTTTGCCGATATTGTTGATGAGTTTATGGAATATGTCGCTGGTGCAGAGTTGATCATTCATAATGCTCCCTTCGATGTGGGCTTTATCAACCACGAGTTAAAGCTGGCAAAGAGTAAATGGAAGTGCCTCGAAGACCACTGCACCATCCTTGATACGCTGGTCATGGCGCGCGAGAAATACCCCGGTCAGCGCAACAGTCTGGATGCCCTGTGCCGCCGCCTGGATGTGAATAATTCACATCGTGAGTTGCACGGTGCCTTGCTTGACTCGCAGATTCTGGCTGATGTCTACCTAGCAATGACAGGTGGACAAAAAACTCTCATGCTGGGTAGTGAGGAAGATAATCATACTGAGGGTGAGCAGGTATCGACGATCAAAAGGCTGGGAAAAAACCGACCTGCATTGAAAGTGATTGTTGCTAATGAAGAAGAGCTTGCGGCGCACGAAGAAACACTCAAAGCGATACAAAAACAGGCAGGGCGTTGTTTGTGGCAATGAAGTGACTGAGCCAATACCTTTAGAACTAATAATAGTAGCCCGCATGCAATGCGGGATCACGCTGGAGAAAAAAGACCAGGGTGCATTTCCAGCAGGGTGAATACCAGTAATAGACACCGCAGGCGCAATTAAAGTCACACATCTATTCCAGACTCCAGCGCGTGTCGCATCAGTCGTAAAAATATTAATAGTTACTTCACTGCTTTAAACGATAGCCTGTTTTAAAAATCCAGCTGACAACCCCCAGGCAAATGAGTAAAAACACTAC
>JALVFC010000087.1 GCA_027030285.1 Thiotrichaceae bacterium
AATGGCTAATGTCGGCATAAAAATAGATGGGCATAGCGTTTTTTATCAAGCAGACCTTGCGCCTGTTTTTCGCACCGAAATTAGCAGTAAAAAAGCATTGCTGGATACAATAAAAAAAGCTGAAAAACAATCTGGCTATCGTGTGCAATGGAAGAAGTGCAGTGAATATGACTGTATTGATCTTGCCAATGAAGGTGACAAAGAAGGAGATAAAGAAAGTGGTCTGGTTTTGCTGCTACAGGATAAGCAAATAGCTGCGGGTATCTATACAGACGCTAACAAACAAAAACTCATGGATCATCTGACTGGCAAGTCTAAACCTGCAAGCAGCTATGCAGCGGCAGACTGGGATCAGTTTTTGGCGGCTAATGACTATCCTGGCTATGGCGATGGTTTTCTCAATCTGCAAAAAATATATGGCAATATTGAGCAGCAGCTACTTGAACAAGCTAAATCTGCGGCTGAAAACAGTGCAGAGCCTTTTGATGAAAAGCGTTTCAAAGCCTGCTCCGCGCTGGTTGCGCGTCATCTGCAAAATGTCCCGGAAGCATATTTCGGTATGAGGGAATTACAGGCTCACATGAGCAATTATGAGATAGTCCTTAAAACAAGCCCGACAGTAACGGCAGCCGTTAGCAAAATACCAAACCTTATGACGAATATGCAGCAATCAGCAGCTCCCATTTTTGACCTGGGACTGAATATCAATATCGCTACACTACGTGATGCACTGATGCAATATACCAATTTTCTGGTAAAAAATGCTGAAGAGTTGCATTGTGATGCGGTAAATGGAGCAGACATTCGCAAAGCCATGGGGGGGTTCACCATGGCAACCATGATGGGTGTAAACCAATTCAAGACCATTTATGTGTCATTAAACGATTTCAAAATGAATGCTGATGCTAATGGTGAGAGTGCTGGCAAGGTGGAAAAGCTTGACCTGTATGCATCAGTAACTGCAGAAAACCCTGCTGCACTGTTGCAAATGCTGGGTATGGTAAATCCTGCTTTTGCTACGATTGAACTACCCAAAGATGGCACAGCAACCAGGCTGCCAGAAGGTTTGATTCCACCTAATCCCTCCGGCTTTACACCAGAGGTCTATCTGAGCCAGAAAGATCAGACATTAAATATACTGGTTGGTAACATGAAACCAGCACTTAAAGCCTTCAAATCAGAACACCCTGTATTTTACTGGAATACAGTAGATAGTAAGCGTTATAACGCAATATTTACTAAACTTGCAGCAGCAGGAATGACAGGTAAACAGTCCACAGATCCAGCGCAACAGAAGGAAGCTGAAAAAGCAATGCAGGTTCTTCAGCGCATCAACGAGTTGTCGGGTCAGGTACAGACCATGATAGGCACAGACGAGCGCGGCGTGGTTATTCATTATACGGTCACGCAATAGCCACACAAAGTGATACCCAGCGGTGCTTGCTCAACAAGTGGATAGAAAAATGTTGATCATCTCGGACAAGCTGGAAATAGCGGATCATGAAATTGACATACAGGCAATCCATGCGCAAGGCCCTGGTGGTCAGAACGTAAATAAAGTAGCGACTGCTATCCACTTGCGTTTTGATATAACAGCTTCCTCATTGCCGGAGGCTGTTAAAAACAGACTGCTGGCATTAGCTGACCAACGTATCAATAAGGATGGCGTTATCATATTGAAAGCACAACGCCACCGTTCCCGGGAAAAGAACAGGGAAGATGCCCTGCAACGCTTAACCGAAATCATAAAATCGGTACTTTTCACCCCTAAAAAGAGGCGCATAACCCGCCCGGGAAAGGCAGCGCAAAAAAGACGTTTGGACAAAAAGACCCGCCATGGTCGTAAGAAGTCTTTGCGAGGGAAGGTTGGAGAGGATAGCTGAGCAGTTGCATCTCCAGCAGGTATTGGAATGATCAAGCTATGCTCAAAACTGTCCATATAATCACTTTGCAAAATGCACCCACTACTGACATCTCCACAGCTTTGGTGTATCCAGCTAGTTAATTTATCTTGAGACATCAGGAAAATATACAAATGATAATTCGTAACTTTTGAAGGTAGAGTTTAGAATGTTGCGTCAATACACTAAAAGGTTTTGACTTAACTATGAATCTATTCACTCCAACCTGGTTTATGGAAGGTCTCTGGCATCCACCTCAGACACCCTCGCAGCTTCTTGTGTTGCTGGCTCTGGCGGTATTTGCCGGGCAACAGGGCAGACTTTTTCCTGGCAGTTTGTTACTGTTTTTTATTGCTTCCTTGATTGGCGGATTTGTGCTTAATCATTTCTATACACCCAACTGGAATGTGGAACTATTTTTACTGGTGATTGCCTTAATCACTAGTTTGTTAGTCGTGCTGCGCCTGGAGCTGTCACCTGGTTTGTCAAAATGGGTTTTATTGCCTTTTGCACTGATCAGTGGTGTGATGCTGGGGCTGGATTCTACGCCCATTATGATTCCGGGACTGGGTAATGAGATTACCTATAACTGGTTGGCTGGTGCGTTAACCAGCATGCTGTTGTTGTTCAGTGTGTTGAATGCGCTGAGCTATGTCTCACGTAATCTGGTTAACGGTGTGGTGTTAAGAGTCGCTGGTTCCTGGATTGCTACCAGTGCGTTGTTTGTGCTGACGCTATTGTTCGTTAAACAGTAACTACTCAGCTTGTGCTCGTATTGCCCGATTTCGGCGTCACCTACATGGACGTAGGTGAGGAGCGATAGCAGGACGCGATAGCTTTGAAAGTGCTCATTTATACTTATAAACTCCGCGCTTTCGCCTTGAACTCGAACAATACGAGCACAATCTGAGCAGTTACGGATTACGTTGAATAATTACCACAAAAAAAGGAAATAATAATGAATCACGTTGTTACAGAAAAAAAATCATGGACAGGATCAATGGGGTCAGCAGCATCAATTATGCTGGGGCTGTTTTTACTGTTTGCTAGTTCTTCCGCTTTAGCTGAACATTTCCATTATTTTGTGGATGTCGAGACCCATTTTGCGGTGAATCAGCACAACCAGATTACAGCGCTTGATATTTCCTGGGTTTACGATGAAAAAATGAGCGCCTTGATGAAAAAGCGTAACGCTAATTTGAAAGCACTTGGACAGGCAACTATGAATGATCTGCGCAGAGCGCATTATTTCACGAATGTAAAATTCAATGGTAAGCCCGTTAAAACCGGAGTTGTGCGCTCATTCAATCTTCAGGAGTTTACGCAAAATGGTAAAACAGCATTGCAACTTGACTTTACCTTGCCCTTGCAAAGACCGATTAATATGCAAGGGAAAAACAAGTTAAGCTGGACGTTTGCTGATCCTGCCGGGGTAGGTATTCTGGTTTATTACACACCTAAAAATATTTTGCTTGGGCCTGTTCTGAAGAAACACTGTAAAGCGGATATGAAGGAAAACGAGAATGCTCAACATGGTGATCCTGAGCAGTTATTATCGCTTGAGTGTGCTATTTGATCGGCATGAAAACAGAATGGCTGTAGGGTCGAATTTATTCCTAGTGATGCTTGGTGTGCATACGTGTCGAATAAACTCAACCCTACAACAGATCCAGAAAATAAAGATTGCTATAGTTTTTTTATTTTGTGAGTCTGCCGTGTGGTGACTGCACTATAACTATAATAAGTAGACAAAGTGCTGGTTTCGGCGGGACTGAAAGTCCCACTGGTGTTGGGGGAATCCGCATTCCCGATTGCATTCGGGCTATATTTTTCTTTAGAAGGTTGTGGAGGTCAGCCTTTTTTGGGGGATAACGGATCTCTTGCTACCAAGAACGAAATCATAATTGCCTTGTTTTCATCACTTTGCTCATGTAGCCAGGTTCTTACCAGTTTCAGGCGTGAGTAGTTTTCTTCTCCCAGTTTTTCTATTAACTGGGCTTCGCGGGTATTGCGGGCGGTTTCTGCCATGATTTTGGCTTGCCACTGGCGGCTGAAAATCTGGTTGAGTTTGTCGGCAACGCCTTTTTTCTTGAGGAGTTCCCATTCGCCTTTATCCAGCCAGATGGAGGCAGATTGACTGCACCAGTCGATGCGGTGATCGGTATCGCTGGTGATTTTGAATTTGGTCATAATGGCTCCGGTTTCGGGGCAAAGTAGTGCCTGGCGGGATTCTATCGCGTCCACTTCGACACCAATTTCATCGACAACCGCTTGTTGTGGCTGCTGTGTGTTGTGCCACTTGATATAGTCTTCCAGTTTGATCCAGTTGCCACCGCAGTTGTTACAGGTATGGCAGGGCAGGGTTTCTTCCAGTGTGTTGGGAAGCAGTTCTCCAGTTTTACAGCTTGTACATTTCATAGTTGAGTTAATTCCTTTGCCACTTATCTTCCTCTTACTTCAGGGGGAGGGTTGGGGAGGGGGGTAAAAAGTCAAAGTGATTTTAGCAGAATATGCGACTTGCGCTGGTAGTTATACAGGGCTTTTTTTGCATCTGGTAAATCATCCACGCTTCCCACTCTGAAGCCCCGTTCCTGGAACCAGTCTGTGGTTTGCGTGGTCAGTACCAGCAAATCGGTCATGCCATTTTGCTTTGCCTGTTTGCTAATGTAGTTAAGCAGACTGTCACCACGTTGCTGACCGTAATAATCCGGGTGTATCGCCAGACAAGCCAGCTCGCCCATGCTGGTATTTGCAA
>JALVFC010000088.1 GCA_027030285.1 Thiotrichaceae bacterium
ACAGTTGTCCCCATATTGATCAGCCGCACCGCAACGAGGGCATTCTCCTTTAATAAAGCGATCAGGCAGGAATAATCCAGCCTCTTCATCATAGGCTTGCTTAATAGTGCGTTTTTCAATGTGCCCGGCATCTTTGGCAGCCAGATAAATATGTTCAGCGAGTTGCCGGTTTTCCTCTGAATGGGTGGAATAATAGTTATCAAAATGAATATGGAAGCTCGCAAAATCAGCCTGATGTCGAGTAGACATGTCCTCGATGAGTGCCTCTGGAGTAATACCTTTCTGTTCAGCACGCAGCATAATAGGCGTGCCATGCGCATCATCTGCACAGACGTAATAGCATTCATGTCCCCGCATGCGCTGAAAGCGAGCCCAGATATCGGTTTGAATATACTCAACCAGATGCCCTAAATGAATAGGACCGTTGGCATAGGGCAAGGCGCTGGTAACAAGGATTTTTCTTGAGTTCATGTTTACTTACAGGCTGATTGTTAATAATAGGTTGCAAGTATATACGCTTGAATAGCGTCTTTACATAGTGAGATGCAGGTTTCAAAGCAAAACCTGAAGCGTGCTGAATGTTGTGGGAGGTGGAAATAGAAAGACCGGCAAAATTGCCGGTCTTAGGTGCTTAATTGTTATTTGGTGTTAACAGTTGGAGCAGTAGGAGCTGCTGGCTGTGCTTGTGGATAGCTATACCCATAACCATAAGGTGCTACAGGGTAGCCGTATCCAGCCTGTGGTATCTGAGGGTAGCCAGTTCTGGCGCCATTAAATCCGAAGTTGCTGAAGTTAAAATTGTCGTCATCATCATCGAAACTGTCCATCATTTCTTCCATCCAGTACATGGGTGTCCATACAGGCCAGTCGCTTTCGTCCCAGTAAGGGCCGTTAGGTCCCATTTTCCATTCGCCATCGTTGCCACCAAAAAAGTCTGCATTTGCAGTGGTTGCGGATAGTATCAGTGCTAAACCAATGAGTATTTTTTTCATAGTGAGCCTCCCAGGGCATTAGTGAGATTGTTATCGTAGACGTATATTAATATATTCTAATATACCAATCAAGTGATTTCTTGATGTGTTTGTCATGCTAGGCAATAATGCCACGTTTTTATATTAGAGAATCAGGATCTTCTGAGTGCTGATTATTGAAGGAAAGCAAGTAATGATGAAAGATGCACCAGTAATTACTATTGACGGACCAGCTGGATCTGGAAAAGGCACGGTAGCACATAATGTCGCTGCTACCCTGGGCTGGCATTTGTTGGATAGTGGGGCTTTATACCGGTTGGTTGCGTTTACTGCATTGAAGCAGGGTATTGCTTTGGATGACGAAGCTGCATTGGTAGCTGTGGGCAGAGAGCTGGACGTGATATTCACGGGAAATAAGCAGGGTGGTACAGGTATTATTCTGGATGGGCAGAATGTGACGCATGATATTCGTACCGAAGAGTGTGGTAGTGCAGCATCGCAGGTGGCTGCATTTTCATCAGTACGGACTGCTTTGCTGGATCGACAGCGTGCTTTTTTGCAGATGCCCGGTTTGGTTGCGGATGGCAGGGATATGGGGACGGTTGTATTTCCAGATGCTTTCGTAAAAGTTTATCTGACAGCATCGGCGCAGATTCGAGCGGAGCGGCGCAAAAAGCAATTGAAGGAACAGGGTATTGATGTTAGTCTTTCCTGTTTAGTTCGCGATATAGAAAGTCGGGATGCTCGGGATTGTGGTCGTAAAAGCGCACCTCTCAAACCTGCTGCTGATGCCGTTATCATAGATACGGATCAGCTAAGTGTTGATGAGGTTGTTAATAATGTCCTTTCTCTCGTGCAAGAAAGGCGGTCGGTATTGTAGCTTTTTATGAGCCGCGAATGGTAAAAGCTTGAAAATGGATTTTTGAGTTGTTTTTAGTAACCCATTAGTGAATGAATCACTAATGTTTTTTTATATATAGGTTTTTACATGAGTGAAAGTTTCGCTGAGTTATTTGAAGAGAGTTTGTCCCTGACGGAGATGACCCCAGGAGCTCTGATTAACTCAATAGTTGTTGATGTTAACCCTGATTTTGTAACCGTAAGCGCGGGGTTGAAATCAGAAGGAATTATCCCTGCTGAGCAGTTTAAAAATAGTGCAGGAGAGATTACTGTTAAACCAGGTGATGTGGTTGAAGTTGCTCTGGAGAGTGTGGAAGACGGGTTTGGAGAAACCAAGCTGTCTCGCGAAAAGGCACGTCGTTCACGTGCCTGGGAAGTGCTCCAGGAAGCATACGATAATGAAGATATTATTTCAGGTCTGATTACCGGTAAGGTTAAAGGTGGTTTTACTGTTGAATTAGGTGCTATTCGCGCCTTCTTGCCGGGCTCTCTGGTGGATGTGCGCCCTGTTAGAGATACCGCTTATCTGGAAGGTAAAGAACTGGAATTCAAGCTGATTAAGCTGGATCAGCGCAGAAACAATGTAGTGGTATCGCGCCGCGCAGTTGTTGAAGAAGAGTACAGTGCTGAGCGTGAAGCGCTGCTGGAGAATCTTGAAGAAGGTCAGTCTGTTAAGGGTATTGTCAAGAACCTGACAGATTATGGTGCCTTTATTGATCTCGGTGGTATTGACGGTCTGTTGCATATCACTGATATGGCGTGGAAGCGTGTCAAACACCCTTCAGAGGTTGTGCAAATTGGCGATGAAATTGAAGTCATGGTGCTCAAGTTCGATAAGGAAAAGAGCCGTGTATCTCTGGGTCTGAAGCAACTGGGTGAAGATCCATGGCAAGACCTGATCCGTCGTTATCCTGTTAACACTCGTTTGTTTGGTAAGGTAAGCAACCTGACCGATTATGGGTGTTTTGTGGAAATCGAAGATGGCGTGGAAGGTTTGGTGCATGTCTCTGAAATGGATTGGACTAACAAAAACGTCAACCCTGCCAAGGTGGTTACACTAGGTCAGGAAGTTGAGGTCATGATTCTGGATATTGATGCAGATCGACGCCGGATTTCCTTGGGAATGAAGCAGTGTCAAACTAACCCGTGGGAAGACTTTGCCAAATCCTTTAACAAGGGTGACAAGGTGAAAGGGCAGATCAAATCTATTACCGATTTTGGTGTGTTTATTGGCCTAGATGGTGGTATCGATGGGCTGGTTCATCTGTCTGATATCTCCTGGAGTTTGCCTGGCGAGGAGGCAATTCGAGACTACAAGAAAGGTGACGAGGTTGAAGCTATTGTGCTTGCTGTTGATCCTGAACGCGAAAGAATCTCTCTTGGTATCAAGCAATTGGGTCAAGATCCTTTCTCTAATTATGTTGCTGCACACCCCAAAGGAAGTGCGGTAAAAGGGAAAGTGATTGAAGTGACTCCAAAGATGGCAAAAGTAGATCTTGGTGATGAAGTGGTTGGTATACTACGGGCTTCTGAGCTATCCAGAGATCGCGTTGAAGATGCAACCACAATACTGAGTGTCGGTGATGAAGTTGAGGCTAAGTTGATGGGTGTTGATCGTAAGACGCATGCTATTAATTTGTCTATCAAGTCTAAAGAGTATGATGAGCATAATCGGGCAGTACGTGAGTACAGCAAGTCTGATGATTCTCAGGCAACGACTTCTTTAGGTGATATCTTCAAAGAGCAAATGAGCGAATAAACCGCTCGCATGGTGTTAACCCTTCTGGTTTCGTGTGCCAGAAGGGTTACACATTCTCAATGAATGTGATAAATTCACCTGATAGGTTTTTGTTTATAGAGATCTGTAGATACTTTAGGTAAATGTTGCGTAGTTTACTTTTTACTTAAGTTTGTTGGTTTTAGAAACTTAAACGAGGGATGAAGAAGAGAGCTCTGACTGAGGAGCCAATAAGAGCGACTAGGGTGTGTCAATAGTCTTTCTTTAGTCTGAATGTTTAGCATGTGCGTTTCGTGTTTGGTATTAAACAGGGATATTTTGCCTCTTTCATTTGCAAATTTCTAAACTCCGTAAGATTTCTGATCAAATTTACCCAATAAGCTGATATTCTTCAATAAATGACCTATAAAATAAATAGATAAGCTTGTATGTTTTGGTCATAAGATAGTAAACTGTATAGTAGTTAAACACTGGGAGCGGTATAAAATGACAAAATCAGAAATTATTGATTTATTAGCAAGAAAGCAAAGCCATTTGAGTAGCAAAGACGTTGAATGGGCAGTAAAAATCATACTGGAGCGAATGAGTGAGTCGCTGTCGAATGGTGACAGAATAGAAGTCAGGGGCTTTGGGAGTTTTAGCCTGCACTATCGCGGTGGGCGCAAAGGGCGTAACCCGAAGACTGGAGAAACGGTTGAGCTGTCTGCTAAATATGTTCCTCACTTTAAGCCTGGTAAAGAATTGCGAGAGAGAGTGAATGCATCTAGAGATAAATATGAGATCCAGATGTAGTGGATCAATTATCTTTGTAACAAAATACATTTAGAGTTATTCATGTTTCCTGGAATTACCAGGAAACTTTCACTTAGCGAATACAAAACCTAACATAAGCAGCTTCATAACCTAGTAATTACTACAGTATAAAAGACATGGCATGAAAGGGAGAGCATGCAGGGTGTTTTTGTTGTCCCTGTATTTCAATAATTTATCAATCACTTGCCAGTATAACAGGACAAGCCACG
>JALVFC010000089.1 GCA_027030285.1 Thiotrichaceae bacterium
CAAGACCAGGCTAGGAGGTGCTTCTATTCGAGGTCAATACATTGAAACACTGGATAACAATGGACAACTCGATAATTACAGCTATCTGGATGCAAAACTACCTCTAAGTTTTGGAAGCAAAAGCTATATAAAAGGTTAATATGGTGGCACAGGCTATCCAGCAAGTAGTGACTCCAGGATGTATGGTTTAAAGGCTGGTAGTAGCTTTGGGAATGTGGACTTAGCCCTATTGTATAACAAGATTGAGGACAATCCCTTTAAGGCAGTAGAAGCTGGCCCCATGTACTCGGATTGGCAACAAGGCTATGGCAAGTACGAACCGAGTGATGCTGTCGGTATGCAGATGATTTACCATCCCGTTAGCAAAGCGAGTATCAAGTTAGGTTATGTAGATGTTGAATCTAAAAAAGGTGATAGTTTTAATGATGACACATTTACAGAGTTTAACCTGGATGCAAAATATAAGCTAAGTAAAGCCTCGAAAATCCGCATTCGCTACTCTAAAAAAAATCAGGATCCCAGCTCTAATAGAGAGGATCGTGATGACTTCAGGATCATCTATTATCACAACTTCTAGGAGCTTCTCCGAGAATATGAGCCGTAGCGAGGGAAAGCTGGTTTGAGCTAGATTTTTCATCAATTTGAGGCGAATAGTTATTCTACTTAACGAGAATTGAGGGGAATCTAGCCAAATTCAGCTTTTCCGCAGTAGGCTCATTTGCACGTCAAGTCATGGCTTCGCTTGCTATGACTTTGTGCTGAAAGCTGCTGACCTTGTTCGTTTCCATATCTAACTATAATAAAGCTCACAAGGTAACTACTGAGTAGTGATTTAATCGGCACTGGGTGTTTGGCAGAAAGTTAGGGCAAGTGGCATGATCAGTTTGCAAACATGGGAGCTAATAAACTGTGTTACTCTCTAAATTCGCACCTTAGGCGATTCAGGTCAGCCATAATTCCTTTTTTTACTAGCCATTCACCGAAGAGAATAACTCTATAGGCAGTTTAACTGAGGATCTTTGGCTAAACAGAAACCGATAATTAGAGGCATAAAGAGCTAATACGATTCTGGAAGCTCCACACTTAACCCGTGGTGAGAACAAGTAAGAAAGCATGGGTTGATAGAAAGAAAGTTTAGTTCTGTCAATGGATCTTCAATTTGCTCTGGATTTTTTAAATGGAATAACAGTATTCTTATTATGTGTGGTTTTTCAATTGTTGGTTTTGATTGCATCTTGCTATCTTCCAGATGGGGCCTTTTTTCAACTCATACACCATATCAAGTCATAAGTCTCTCTCGTGTTATTGTGTATATTGCTGTAGCGCCTGTTGTAATCTTTCTTTGATCAGATCTGTTAATTCCGGGGGGGAGATTACTTTGATCCCTTCTCCATGCTTGAGTATTTCTCCTGCCAGTTCTGTGGGGTTGCTATAGGGCAGGCTGAGCTGGTAATGTCCGTTTTCCAGCCACTTGCCTTTCTGCTCAGGATGCCAGATTTCGTCGGCTACCCAGCGGGCTGATTCTTCGTTAAATTCCAGTATGGCTTTTTGCCTGGCTTGTCCACTGAAAATACCAAATGAGGCTGAGGTAAATTCGGCTAGTGTTTCTGCGTCAATAGTTTTTGCTGGTTTGTTGAGTGTCTTGATTTTTTCTATTTTGTCCAGTGAAAAGACACGCATGGCATGTTGACTATGACACCAGGCGCTGAGATACCAGTTTTCCTTGTAATGCAGTAATTGCATGGGGGACAGGGTACGTTCGCTGTGTGTGTTTCGGCTACGGGCAAAATAGTGGATATGGATTTGTTGCCTGTTCAGTGTGGCGGAGGTGATTGCTTCAAAGTATGCGTACTGGCGTTTGCGTTTACCAGCTGACAGTAGCCTGATGTATTGGCCAATATCCTGTTCAGCATCCAGTCCGGTGGTTTGTTCAAGCAGGGTGCGTATGCGACTGGCAAATGGGGCTATTTCATCCTGTAGTAGTTCCGGGTCAAGGTGTGTAAGCAGTTGTTGAATGGTTAGCAGAGCGTGGATTTCCTGTTCATTGAGCCATAATCCTGGCAGTTCGTAGAGGGCTGCTTCATCCTTGCGGTAGTACCAGCCGTTATTATCAGAATCGTATTCGAGTGGCGCACCAAGCCGGTCACGCAGAAAGTCCAGGTTGCGCCGTACGGTTTTTTCCGAGCATTCCAGCTTTTCCTGCAATACGGTTCTGGCAATGGGATAGTGTGCTGTGGACAGCAGGTTATGTAGGCGGATAATACGTTCAATTTGCTCCATGTACGGTGTTTTTCCTTACTTGTGTGTATTGATATGACAATCAGGCGTATGTTTGAGTGCGCTGAGTCGCTCTTGTTTGGGTAGTTTTGAGAGCCGTTCCATTGCCTGGTAAAAACGTGGAAAATCCTGATTGCATGCAGCTAGCCAGCGCTCAAACCAGGGTACCTGTTCATGATACACGTTGAGCAGTGCAAGACGAGGATTATTGACTGGTTTTGTAAACCATTTGTCATAACCAGTATAGCCCTGGTGACGTTGTTTAAACAGTTGGTAGTCTGATCTCAAACGTGCGAAATATTGCTTTTTCAGATCAAGTTTCTGGGTGTCGCTCAGACTGGATTGATACAGTTTTTTGAGTCGTTTTGAGGTGGTGACTAACAATCCCAGAAATTCATTTTGGCGTTTTAGATAGCGGTTATACCCTGCAAGTCTTTCTGGCTGATGTTGTCGCAACCATTTACGAGTGCCGTTTTGCCCAACGGCTGTTGCAAAGGCTTCATTAAAGTCGCTGTCATCCTTGATATACAGTCGTTGATGTGCCAGTTCATGAAACAGGGTTTCGATCAGGTGAAGATCACCGTATTGCAGCATGGGGCTGACTATCGGGTCTTTAAACCAGCCCAGGGTGGAATAGGCTGTGGAGCCGCCAATAAATGTTTCATAGCCCTGTGTTTGTAGTTGTTGGGCGAATTTTTTTGCACCTTGCTCACTGAAATAACCGCGGTAACTGAGGCAGCCGACTACCGGAAAGCAGGAAAGGTAGGGGGCTAATGATAAAGGTTGTGTGGCAATTACATTCCAGGTTACGTTTTTGCGGTGCAGGTCAGCAAAGCCCCGGTAGCTCTGGTTGTCGGGCAGACCTAGTTGTTTAACGGCAAAAACTCTCGCTTGTTGTGCCTGTGTAAGTAACTTGCGGGTTTTGTCTGGTGTTTCTTCCTGCTGGATCACATCCTCCAGGGGCTGCACCTTTGACATTAATTGCAGGTGACCATTTATGCCTTGTGAGTAATAGCCTAAAGTATCGCAGCCACAGAGCATGAGAGCCAGGAAAGCCAGTAGTACGCCTGGAATAATCAGTTGCTTGATGGTGTGGTTTGCTGGCATTTTTGTGGTACGGTATTGCTTATGAGTCATGCATGCCCTTGTCAGTCTGGAAAAACCTTTGCAGATTGTTGTAAACCATTATTAACCAATCAGAAACGTCCTGCAACGGCTGAGCAACTAATGCGTTCGCGCTATACGGCTTATTACCGCTCAGACTGGAAATACCTCTACA
>JALVFC010000090.1 GCA_027030285.1 Thiotrichaceae bacterium
ATTCCGCCTTTTTGGGAATGCACTCAAACAGAATGTATGTATTTTTGAGAAAAAAAGCCTGGTGATTTGCAATGCAAGAGCTGTGTCCTGGCAGCAAAGGATCAGTGTGCTTATACCCATTTGTTCAAGCGACAACTGATCCCCCAGGAACAAGATAGCTTGCGACAAACAAACTCATCCCCCTTTGTTTTCAGGTATCAGCAACAGAGTTTTATGCAAATTCCAGAAAAGCATGAATTTTCTCTAAAGTTACTGGTTATAGGTTATGGCAGCAAATACATAGACTACATTATTGAAGCGATGAGAACATTGGGAGAATTAGGGATTAGCCAGCAGCAGGCACAGCTTGTTGCCATTGAGCAGAAAGTTTCCGGTCAGTTACCAGTTTCGATTTTATCTTCTGATGATCATTTGCCAGTTAGTGTGCCACATATCCCGTCATCCCCTGAGCGCGTAATAATTCGATTTATCACACCTTATAATATGAATCAGGAAGTCATGAAAAAGCCATTTGATGTATGAACGACAGGTGTTGTTGTCAAGGGAATTTGTCTTTGTCAAGACAAATGTTGCAGTTTAGTTTGGTGGTTTTTATTTTAGCTACTGTTGAGCTGTATTCGGTTGGGTCGTTCCTGGGGGGGCATGGGGTACTTGTTAAAAAAATCTGATAAATCCAGGTAGTTCTTGACATGGATTAACCTGACCCTATATATTAGTGTATCATTATATACGAATATAAAAGAGGTTAGAGTGTTTGGAATTAAAGAGATTGATGCGAATGGTTTAAAAGAAATGCTGGATAGCGGAAAGCAGGTCAGACTGATCGATGTACGCTCAGAAGCTGAATATAACCAGGGTATTATTGAGGGTGGTGAGTTTATGCCATTGCATACTTTGCCAGCGCGATTAAATGATCTGTCTGCGGATGAAACGATTGTGTTTTACTGTCGTACAGGAGCGCGTTCTGGACAGGCGTGTGGTTTTGTCAAACAAAATACCGGAATTGAAGCATTGAACTTGAGCGGAGGTATTATTCGCTGGTATCAGTCTGGCTATCCTGTTGTACAGCCTAATGCGGCTCAGGTAGGATAACTTCTGTGCCACGAGTGTTTCTGCGCCAGGAAAAACTGGGTTAATTCAGGGGCATTGTGAGTTTCTTGTTTCACTATCAGGTGGAGCTTGAGCTGGTAAACCTGTGATGAGTAACTGCACTGCTATAGCGGGGTACAGTAGAGGATTAGAATATTATTTACTGCTGTTTTTTGTTATACTGCCTGCCGTCACCTTTTCGTAAACCGTTATGAGAGATTATTATCATGTCTGATCAAAAAAAATTGGCGATCATCGCTACAAAAGGAACCCTGGATTGGGCTTATCCTCCTTTTATCCTGGCGTCAACGGCTGCGGCTCTGGATTATGAAGTAGAAGTCTTTTTTACTTTCTATGGACTGCAAATGCTTAAGAAAGATTTGAGTTGTTTGAAAGTAAGTCCACTGGGTAATCCTGGTATGCCTATGAAAATGCCAGTGGGTCCTAAATGGTTCCAGGGTATTAACTGGAATATCCCGAATGCTATTCAGGCGATTATTCCTGGTTATGAGAATTTGGCTACTACGCTGATGAAAAAGACCATTGCGAATAATGGTGTAGCGACTATCCCTGATTTGCGTGAGATGTGTCAGGAAGCGGAAGTTAAGTTTATTGCCTGTCAGATGACGGTTGAACTGTTTGGTTTTGATCCCGAGACTGACTTCATTGATGATATTGAGTATGCGGGTGCTGCTAAGTTCTTTGAATTTGCAGGTGACTCAGATATCTGTTTGTATATCTAGTTTTCTTGTATCTGTATAAAAGCCGGACACGTGTCCGGCTTTTTTATTGGTTCGTTTCCCGGGCGGAGTGATGTGTTGTTTCAGTTTCGGGAGAACCTCCAGCTATTTAATCAAAATTTATACGTAAAAGAATAAGAATATGTTTTCACTCATTCGTAAAAACTCTCCTGAAAATATTAAAAATGACACGCTGTCAGGCTTGACGGTTGCTCTGGCACTGGTTCCAGAGGCTGTGGCTTTTGCGTTAGTGGCTCATGTGAATCCGTTAGTGGGTTTGTACGCTGCGTTTATGATGGGGCTGGTTACGGCAATCCTGGGTGGGCGACCTGGTATGATTTCCGGGGCTACGGGTGCGATTGCCGTGGTAGTGGTTGCGCTGGTGGTGAATCATGGCGTTGAATATCTGTTTGCGGCGGTTATTTTAATGGGGCTGATACAGATTTTATTTGGTGTGTTGAAGCTTGGTAAGTTCATCAGGCTGGTACCACATCCGGTTTTCCTGGGCTTTGTTAATGGGCTTGCGCTGGTGATTTTTCTTGCCCAGTTGCAGCATTTTAAGGTGACGGATGCGCAGGGTGTGACGCACTGGTTAAGTGGCAATGGCTTGTTCATTATGCTGGGGTTGGTGGTGTTGACCATGTTTATTATTGAGTTTTTGCCCAGGTTGACAACTGCAGTGCCTTCTACCTTGGTGGCGATTATTGTAGGTACATTGTTGACGATTGGGCTGGATCTGGATACACGCACAGTGGGTGATATGGCCTCCATTAAGGGTGGCTTGCCGCAGTTTCATATTCCACAAATCCCATTGAATCTGGAAGCTTTCAGGATTGTTTTGCCGTATGCCTTTATTATGGCAATGGTGGGGCTTATTGAAAGTTTGCTGACCCTGAACCTGATTGATGAGTTGACCGAGACCAGGGGGCAGCCGAACCGTGAATGTATCGGGCAGGGTGTTGCCAATTCACTGACAGGTCTGTTTGGTGGTATGGGGGGATGTGCCATGGTGGGGCAAAGCATTATTAATATCAAATCAGGTGGTCGGGGCAGGCTGTCTGGAATTGTCGCTGCTTTATTTTTGCTGAGTTTTATTCTGGTTGGCTCACCTCTGATCGAGCGTATTCCGCTTGGTGTGCTGGTTGGGGTAATGTTTATGGTGGTCATTGGTACGTTTGAGTGGTGCAGTTTTCGTTTGATCGGTAAAATTCCGCTGGCTGATACTTTAATAGGTATATCGGTCGCGGTGATTACGGTGTTTGCTGATCTGGCGATTGCGGTGTTGAGTGGAGTAATTCTGTCCGCGCTGGTTTTTGCCTGGCAGCATGCACGGCAGATTCATGCAGAAATTTCCGAGAATAAAATGGGCGGCAAGGTGTATCGGCTAAATGGACCGCTGTTCTTTGCCTCGGTACAAAATTTTCAGGAAATCTTTGATCCAAAAAATGACCCGGATGATGTGGTGGTGGATTTTCAGAACTCTCGGGTGGCCGATCATTCCGCAATCAAGGCCATTGACAAGCTGGCTGAGCGTTATCTGAAGGAAGGCAAAAGGTTACACCTGAAACATCTTAGTCAGGAGTGTCGGTTACTATTGAAAACAGCTGGTGACCTGGTGGAAGTGAATGTGGTTGAAGATCCGCACTATCATGTTGCGGTTGATAAGAAGGATTTTGTTGCGCAACAGTGATATTTGCGATTGGTAGCTACTCAGCGAATTAGGTGAAAGCTGATAAGTTATTGATTATTAGGGGTGCTGTAAATACTTCCCTGTAAGCTCTGCGGCAGCATCCCTGCTGCCGAAGCCCTAATAATCAATAACTTATCAGCTCCTATGTGTATCGCGCTGAGTAATAACGGCAAATGCAGCTAATACATGGAGATAAATAATGACTAAACGTACCTTAATACTGGTTTTGGCAGTCGCGCTGACATTTCCAGCAATACTTAATGCCAGGGTGGCTGGAGTAAAAAGTGGTGATGATCTGGTTGCCGAGGTTGCCGACAAGGTAAAAAATATCGACACGGCAACACTGGAAAAGGAAATTGATACAAACCCTGACCTGGTACTGGTGGATATACGCACATACGGTGAGATTAGCGCAATGGGTGGTGCTATTGATGCCACGCAGAATGTTAATATTCCGCGTGGCTGGCTGGAGTTTAGAATTGGCAAACATGCGCAGAGCAAGGATGTGCCGATTGTGGTTTATTGTGGCGGCAATATTCGCAGTCCGCTGGCCGCCTATACACTGACACAAATGGGTTATACCAATGTGCGCAATTATGCAGACGGTTATCTGGGCTGGAAAAAAGCAGGTATGCCGGTAGCCAAACCTTAGTAGAGGTAGTTTGGTGGCATATTTAATACCATCCGCTGCCGCTGAATATGAGCAGGAAATCAAGCGTAGCCGCTTTATTGCCCGCACTCGACATATTGATTCTGCTGAGCAGGCAAAACAGTGGTTTGCCTCTGTGAGTGATGAGTTTGCCGATGCTCGTCATGTTTGCTGGGCATATATTGCGGGGGCGCCAGGATCATCACAGCAGGGAATGAGCGATGCGGGTGAGCCTGCCGGTACGGCTGGCAAACCGATTCTTAATGTGTTGCAGCACAGTGGTGCAGGTGAAATTGCGCTCGTTGTGGTACGTTATTTTGGTGGTATCAAGCTTGGCGCCGGTGGCTTGGTGCGGGCGTATTCCAGTTCTGCCTCACAGGTCATGAAGCTGACCCCGTTGCAGAACAAAATAAGCTTCAGGCAGATTGCTTTCAGACT
>JALVFC010000091.1 GCA_027030285.1 Thiotrichaceae bacterium
TCTTTATTGATTTCGGGTTTTAAGTTGTTTGTTTTAGCAATGTCATGGTCATAGCCGTCTTGTAGTGCCTGATAGACTGATTGACTGTCATTGATGAAGTCTAGTGGTGATGTGTAAGCCACCATTTCCTTAAAGAGTGTGGCAGGTGGAAAGTGTAGGTCACTAATCGTATTACCATAGCCATTGTAGTTGACGCTGATACCCAGGCGTTTGAGTTGTGCTACCTCTTTTTTATTTAGAGATAGTGTGCAGGCATATTTTTCTGCACTTTTTGTCATGTTGTCGCCAAATGCAGCGACTATTGCCCATTCTCTGTATTTCCCCTTCAGGTAATTGTCTACCAGTAAGCTGGTGCAGGTATCAGGGGAGGTATCTATGATTGCAGTTAGTGCTGGGTGGTCTGGTATATCTCCTGACAGGTGATGATCTACGTAGAATACTTTGGCTCCTGCCTTTAATGCTTGTTGTAAAGCCGCACTGTTTTTTTCCATTGAGATATCTAAAACGGTTATTTGATCCCCTTTGTTTGCTGTTATTTTGTTAAGTAGTTTTATGTCTCGTTTAACACCTGTTATTAATTCAGAGTCACATGGGCGAGCTAGACGGTATTGAATCAATGCACAGATTCCATCTGCATCTCCGTTGAAAATATCTATGGTTGCCATGAGGTATACAGATAGTCCTGATCAGGGCTTGCGGGTATGTAATATTTCGTGGAATGACTTGATTAAGGGACTCCTTAGTGCTGCTCAGGCACGCTACCGCCCTACCGTGTCATTTACTACAGCAAGCTCTTTAACTTTTTAAACTATATTTGCGTAAGTAAGTGGATAGAGAATAAAAATGGGCAGGGAAGGGCTTACAGCAGATGCTTGTAAGATAGCAGTAAATGGATATCTGATTCACTCAAGTGGTTTTAGTGAGTTATGTGTGTCTTGTACGTTTGTTAATTTTTACCAGACTACCAGTGCCCTCTTACTGGCTGGAATTACACTCTTTCCCTTTCCTTATTTTATTCCTTGTTACTATGCGGTTTTTTGTTCTGTCAACAGTATATGGGGCATAACTGAATTGCTGCTGAATAGAGAATATTTGTTTTGAGACTTTTGCCTTGTTTGCCAGGAAAAGTCACACGATAGTCTTTAATTGCTTGATGTCTTGGTTTTCTTAGTGTGGGACGAGGAACTCTTATTGATATCGTTAAATAGAACGACTATTCGCCTCATTCAATAAGTCCAGATTATGATAATCCTGTGGTTTTCGCTACGCCTCTAGTTCTCGGACAGGCTCCCAGGCTTACGAGGCTGAAGTCTCATCTCCAACGGTTTTCAGCTTTTCAAAAATAATTTTTTGCCAATGCTGGGGACCACTTTTATGGACTGACTGACCCTGGCTATCTACTGCAACTGTGACCGGCATGTCTTTGACTTCAAATTCATAAATCGCTTCCATGCCTAGTTCCGGGAAGGCCAGGACTTTGGCTGATTTGATGGCTTTGGATACCAGGTAGGCAGCTCCACCGACTGCCATCAAATAGACGGATTGGTGTTTTTTAATGCTTTGAATCGCTGCATCGCCACGTTCGGCTTTTCCTATCATGCCGTACAGTCCGGTTTGTTCGAGGATTTGTTCGGTAAATTTGTCCATGCGGGTTGCTGTGGTGGGGCCTGCAGGGCCGACAGCTTCGTCACGCACCGGGTCTACGGGGCCTACGTAGTAGATAAAACGCCCTTTGAGGTCTACGGGTAATGGCTTGCCTTCATCCAGTAATTGTATGAGACGTTTGTGTGCGGCATCACGTCCTGTCAGCATATGTCCTGAGAGCAGCAGGGTTTCTCCAGCTTTCCAGTTTTTGATGTCTGCTTTGCTGATGGTGTCGAGGTTGATGTGCTGTGCTTTTTTGTCGGGTGTGTAGCTCAGGTCTGGCCATTGTGAGAGATCGGGGGGTGTTTGCAGGGCTGGGCCAGTGCCATCGAGGGTGAAATGAGCGTGTCTGGTGGCGGCACAATTGGGGATCATGGCAACGGGGAGTGAGGCTGCATGGGATGGATAGTCTTTGATTTTGACATCGAGCACGGTGGTGAGCCCTCCCAGGCCTTGTGCGCCTATACCGAGTTGATTGACTTTGTCGAGCAGTTCCAGACGCATTTCTTCGATGCGGTTTGTTGCGCCTCGCTTGCGTAGTTCGTGGATATCGATGGGTTCCATCAGGGATTCTTTTGCCATGAGGACGGCTTTTTCTGCTGTGCCGCCGATGCCTATTCCTAACATGCCGGGAGGACACCAGCCCGCGCCCATGGTGGGGACTGTTTTTAATACCCAGTCTACAATGCTGTCGCTGGGGTTTAGCATGATCAGTTTGGCTTTGTTTTCCGAGCCACCGCCTTTGGCTGCGACGATGACTTCTACGCTGTCGCCGGGTACGACGCTCATATGGATGACGGCGGGTGTATTGTCTTTGGTGTTGATGCGTTTGCCTGCCGGGTCTTTGAGGATGGATGCGCGCAGGACATTATCGGGGTGCAGATAGGCGCGCCGCACGCCTTCGTTTACCATGTCTTCGATGCTGAGTTCGCTTTCCCAGCGGATATTCATGCCGATTTTCAGGAAGATATTGACGATGCCAGTGTCCTGGCAGATGGGGCGTTTGCCTTCTGCACAGAGTCGTGAGTTGACCAGGATTTGTAGCATGGCATCTTTGGCTGCGGGGGATTTTTCCTGTTTCCAGGCGTTGTACATTGCCTGAATGAAGTCGCTGGGGTGATAGTAGGAGATGTATTGCAGGGCATCGGCAATACTGTCTATGAGGTCGTTTTGTTTAATGGTTGGCATGAGGTTCCTGGTGTTATTTGAGCTGCTTGTTTGCTTGTCTCCTGCTGGGGGGTATTAGCAGGAGATTACATGTTTATTTTTCTTGCAGTACCATGATCCCGTCTACTTCTACTTCTGCATCTTTGGGTAATGCTGCGACACCAACGGCTGCGCGGGCAGGGTAGGGTTGTTCAAAGTATTCTGCCATGACTTCATTGATGGTCTGGAAGTTGCTCAGATCAGTCAGGAAAATATTCAGTTTTACGAAGTCCTGAAGGCTGCCTCCAGCGGCTTCGGCAACGGCTTTGAGGTTGTCAAAAATTTGTCGGGTTTGGGCTGCGATATCGCCATCGTTGAGTTCCATGGTCTCTGGAATCAGCGGGATTTGTCCTGAGAAATAAACGGTGTTTCCAGTTTGCACGGCTTGTGAGTAGGTGCCAATGGCTTGTGGTGCCTGGTCGGTGGCGATGATAGTTTTGCTCATATGGTGTTTCCTGATGATAGTTTAAAGAGTCTGGAGACTTCGGTAACGGCGGGTTGGGAGTGGAGGGTTTTCATGACTTGCTGGAGTTCCTGTTTGTGTTTGACTCGGATCAGTAATCGCAGGTCTTTCCTGTCGCGGTCACCATTGATATTGATGTCTTCGATGTTAATGTTTTTCTGCTGCAAGATCTGGGTGATGCCAAATAGTACGCCGACTTCGTTTCTGGTTTGTATTTCAATGGGAACGAGGAAACCTGAGGTATCATCGCTGGAGTCCCAGGAGGCTGTCATCTTGTCTGCTGCTGACAGGTGTTTGAGGTTGATACAGTCACTGCGATGCACCTGTAAACCAATATCTGGGGCGATATGTGCAACGATGGTGTCGTCGGGAATAGGGTGGCAGCATTCCGCAAGTTGTACGGCTAATCCTTTTGCCCCTTTGATGTAAAAAGGTTTTTCTGTACGACTGGTTTCCAGTTCGTTATTGCCTAGCAGGCGCTGGGCTACCAGTTTGCAGCCCTGGTTACCTCTGGCGATTTCACGATAAAGTGTGTTTTCGTCGGGAATTTCCAGGGTGTTGAGCAGGGCTTGTTTGTCGGCTTTACTGATCTGTTCAAGGCTGGTGTTGAACTTATCCAGTTCGGCTTCCAGTAATTGTTTACCCAGTACGATAAATTCGTCTTCCTCGCGTGATTGTATCCAGTGGCGGATTGCTGCTCTGGCTTTTCCGGTAACAGCGAAGTTGAGCCATGATGGGCGTGGAGTAGTGTTCTCGCTGGTGATAATTTCAACTGTCGCGCCGTTGTACAGGCGGGCATTGAGTGGAACTTTGCGTCCATCCACTAAAGCTGCGACGCAGTGATGACCAACATCGGTGTGAATGGCGTAGGCAAAATCTACGGGTGTTGCCCCAGTGCGTAGTAGCTTCTGGTCACCCTGGGGGGTCATTACGGAGACTTCGGTGAGGAAAAAGTCGGCTTTCATGTCTTCCAGAAAATCGTCCGGGTTGCCCGTAGCGTCCTGAATTTCCTTGACCTGTTCCAGCCAACGCGAAAGCCTGCGCTGTGACATATCTACATTATGCTGTTTGTCCAGGTATGGGAAGCGCCATTGCGCCGCGATGCCATATTGGGCGATCTGGTACATTTCCTTGCTTTGTATCTGGATGCGGATACGTTCCTGATTGGGGGTGATGACGGTGGTTTGCAGTGCCTGAAAACCGTACACCTTGGGGTTGGAGATAAAGTCTTTAAAGGTGCCGACGATGGGGTGAAAGAGTTGATGTACTATGCCGAGGACCAGATAACATTC
>JALVFC010000092.1 GCA_027030285.1 Thiotrichaceae bacterium
TGATTCACAAGATTCTACATGGTGAGGACGATCGTTTGCTGGTAGTTGTAGGCCCCTGTTCTATACATGATCCTCAGGCGGCACTGGAGTATGCAGAAAAACTGGCTGTGCTTCGTTCTGAATTAGCTGATGAACTGGTCGTTGTGATGCGTGTGTACTTTGAAAAGCCGCGTACCAGTATTGGCTGGAAAGGCTTGATTAATGACCCGGATCTGACTGGTGAGTTTAATATCAATGAAGGTCTGCGAAAGGCACGTGAACTCATGCTGGCACTGGCAAATCAGGGCATACCGGCAGCGACTGAGTATCTGGATTTAATTACCCCACAATACATCTCTGATCTGGTTAGCTGGGCAGCTATTGGTGCCAGAACGACGGAAAGTCAGGGGCATCGTGAACTGGCTTCTGGAGTTTCCTGTCCGATTGGTTTTAAAAATGGCACTTATGGCAATGTCAATATTGCGATTCATGCAATCAAGGCTGCTAATCGTCCGCACCGATTTCTGTCTGTCAATAAAGATGGACATTCTGCAATCTTTGAAACCAGTGGAAATGATGATTGCCATATTATTCTGCGTGGCGGGCAACAGCCGAACTATGATGAAGAAAACGTGCAAAAAGCAGTCAATGAGTTAAGTGAAGCGGGTTTGACACCATCTCTGATGGTTGATATGAGCCACGCCAATAGCTCCAAAGATTACCGTAACCAACCCAAAGTAGCTGCTGAAGTGGCTCGGCAGATTGCGCATGGCAGCTCTGCAATCAGTGGGGTTATGATTGAAAGCCATCTGAAGGAAGGTCGTCAGGATGGTGAAGGCAAATCACTGGATCAGCTGGTATATGGACAGAGTATAACCGATGCCTGTATTGGCTGGGATGATACCGACCGTGTGCTGCATCAACTGGCAGAGGCAGTGCAGCAACGTCGTCAACGGACAGAAGTATAGATATGGTTGCTATTAAACAATTACAGAAAAGTGATGCTGATTTCTGGTCACAACTGGATGCGCTGCTGGCATGGGAGAGTGTATCGGATGCCTCTGTGCTGGATACAGTAAACGGGATTATTGCGGATATACGTAAACGTGGCGATGAGGCCGTGCTTGATTATACGCAGCGTTTTGATCGTTTGACGGTTGATTCCATGTCCGGTCTGGAAGTTTCAGCACAATCTCTGGCAGCTTCGCTAGACAAAATCAGTGCTGGGCAAAAACAGGCTCTGGAGTTGGCTGCTCAGCGTATCCGTGATTATGCTGAACATCAGAAAATGGAATCCTGGAGTTATACTGAGGCCGATGGCACCTTGCTAGGTCAGCAGGTTACTCCACTCGATAAAGTAGGGCTGTATGTACCCGGTGGCAAGGCAGCCTACCCATCTTCGGTGCTGATGAATGCCATTCCCGCCAAGGTAGCAGGTGTGCAGGAGCTGATTATGGTTGTGCCTACTCCAGATGGTGAGGTCAACGACCTGGTGTTTGCTGCTGCGTCCATAGCGGGGGTTGATAGAGTCTTTACTATCGGCGGCGCACAGGCTGTCGCAGCACTGGCGTATGGCACACAAACGATTCCACAGGTAGACAAGATTGTTGGCCCCGGTAATATTTACGTGGCGACTGCCAAACGCATGGTATTCGGTACTGTAGGCATTGATATGATAGCCGGGCCTTCAGAAATTCTGGTTATTTGTGACGGGCAAACGGATGCAGACTGGATTGCCATGGATCTGTTCTCACAGGCTGAGCATGATGAGGATGCACAGTCGATTCTAATTTCCCCGGATGCGGATTTTATTGCCAGAGTAAAAGAAAGTATCGGACGCTTGCTGGAAGAAATGCCACGCAAAGAGATTATCCAGACCTCACTCAGCGAACGTGGCGCGATTATTCAGGTAGCAGACCTGGATGAAGCGGTAGAAGTGGCAAACTATATCGCACCGGAGCATCTGGAGTTATCCGTAGCAGAGCCTGAAAAGATGGCAGCAAAGATTCGTCATGCTGGCGCTATTTTTATGGGGCGTTATACGGCAGAGGCATTAGGTGATTACTGTGCAGGGCCTAACCACGTCCTGCCCACCTCACGCACGGCGCGTTTCTCATCTCCATTGGGTGTGTATGATTTCCAGAAACGCTCATCACTGATTAATTGCTCAGCTCAGGGTGCTTCCGAACTTGGCAAAGTCGCCTCTGAGCTGGCGCATGGTGAGGGCTTGACTGCACACGCCCGTTCTGCGGAGTATCGGATAAAATAGAGTGTATGGTAGCCAGATAAAAATTTCTCTGGCGCGACTGAAGTCGCACGTCCTGCCGTGTTCTTTCTGGTTCATATCAATTCTTTGATTGATGTTCCACGGACGTGTCGGGCGGTGTGCCTTGCCCGGCCCACAGGTATGTACTCAGAGTAGGTCACATAAGCTTTAGCGCCTTCCGACAGAGCTGGCACGGCTGGCGGTAATTACGCTGAGTCGTTACTGAATTTACTTAACCTGAAAACTACCATTGACAACAGCATCCCAAGTCGGTATCTTTCCCGCTCCTCCGGATTTCTGGAATCCACACCCCATTGCCGAGGTGGCGGAATTGGTAGACGCGCTAGCTTCAGGTGCTAGTGAGCTTCGGCTCGTGGAGGTTCAAGTCCTCTTCTCGGCACCAGCTTTATTTATATATGGCTTTTTAACCTTCCTTGCCCTCCAGCCTGTTTTCCAGATTATTAATAAATTGCTGAATGACACGTAAGTAACTGAATAAACACAAACATGAAATATAAAGACCCGCACAGAAAGCGGGAAGCAAAAAAATATGGTCGTCCCATTCCCAGTAGAGAATTTATACTGGAAGTCCTGGAAAAGGCCGAGAAACCACTCGTTTTTATAAAACTCTGCGAAACGCTGGGTTTATCCGAAGATGTTGATCGTGATGCCCTGAAGTTTCGCCTGCGTGCCATGGAGCGCGATGGGCAGATTCTGTATAACCGCAGAAGACAATACATTCCGGTATCCAAGGCAGATTTGATTGCCGGGCGTGTAGTAGGCCACGCTGATGGTTTTGGTTTCCTGATACCTGATGAGGGAGGCGAAGACCTGTTTCTTTCCGGTCAGCAAATGCGTCAGTTATTACATGGGGATCGTGCGCTGGCAAGTGTCACGGGTGTAGACCGGCGAGGGCGGCGTGAAGGTGCTGTAGTCGAAATTCTGGAACGCAATACCCAGCAAATTGCCGGACGCTTCTTTCTGGAAGCAGGTGTCGGTTTTGTTGTTGCTGACAACAAGCGGATTTCCCAGGACGTGGTGATTCCAGCCGAGCATATTAATGGTGCCCAGGATGGTCAGATTGTCGTGGCAGCGATTATCGAACAACCCACACGCCGTTCACGTCCGATTGGCAAGGTGCTGGAAGTGCTGGGTGATCATATGGGGCCTGGCATGGAGATAGACATTGCCCTGCGTAGTCATGATCTGCCTTATACCTGGCCAGAAGAAGTTGAGAAAGAAATTGCCGGTCTCAAGGATGAAGTGCTGGAGGCGGATAAAAAAGGGCGGTTTGATCTGCGCAAGCTACCGTTAGTGACCATTGACGGTGAAGACTCAAGAGATTTCGACGATGCCGTGTATTGCGAACGGGATGGTAAAAACTGGCGTTTAATGGTGGCAATTGCTGATGTGTCACACTATGTAAAAATTGGCAGTGCGCTGGATAAAGAAGCCTGGAATCGGGGAACATCGGTGTACTTTCCTGAAAAAGTCATCCCCATGCTGCCTGAAATATTATCCAATGGCTTGTGTTCACTCAATCCGGATGTAGATCGCTTGTGTATGGTCTGTGATGTGACCATCAGTCCACAGGGGAAAATAATCGAATATGATTTTTTTGAAGGCGTGATGCATTCTGCTGCCCGCCTGACCTATACAGAAATGGCTGCCATTGTGGTAGATCGCGATCCGCAAGCCCGCAAAAACCGTCGTGGCAAATTAAAACATCTTGATAATCTTTATGCGCTGTACAAGGTATTGCAAAAAGCCCGTAAGGAACGCGGTGCCATTGAATTTGAAAGCAATGAAACCCGTATTATTTATGGTGCAGATAAAAAGATCGAAAAAATTGTACCTACCGTGCGTAATGATGCTCACAAGTTGATAGAAGAGTGCATGATTACAGCCAATGTCTGTGCTGCCAGGTTTATGCAAAAGCACAAAATACCCAATCTGCATCGAGTTCATCCTTCACCTGATCCAGCACGTCTGGAAGACCTGAGAGCCTTTTTGAAAAGTCTGGGACTGAGCTTGCCTGGTGGTGACAAGCCGCATGCCAAAGATTACGCCAAAGTGATTGAGCAGGTTAAGCACAGACCCGAAGCACGTCTGATACAAACAGTACTGTTACGTTCCATGTCCCAGGCGACCTATAGTCCCGATGCTCAAGGACATTTTGGTTTGGCGCTCGATCATTATGCACATTTCACTTCACCTATCAGGCGCTATCCTGATCTGCTGATTCACCGCGGGCTGCATCATGTTATTCATGGCGGCACAGCTGATAATTTTGATTATAATCATGCTGATATGGTGTCACTGGGTGAGCAGTGCTCCGCCACG
>JALVFC010000093.1 GCA_027030285.1 Thiotrichaceae bacterium
CACTGCTTACCATGAAGCAGGACACGCTATTGTGGGACTTACCGTCCCTGATCATGACCCTGTCTACAAGGTATCTATTATTCCCCGTGGTCGTGCCCTGGGTGTCACTATGTTTCTGCCAGAAGAAGATCGTTATAGCCATAGCAAACAGCATCTTGAAAGTCAGCTTTCCAGCCTGTTTGGTGGCAGGGTCGCTGAAGAGCTGATCTTTGGGCATGAAAAAGTCACCACAGGTGCTTCCAATGATATTGAACGTGCAACCGACATTGCACGTAATATGGTAACCAAGTGGGGGTTGTCTGACCGTATGGGACCACTGGCCTATAGTGAAGATGAAGGTGAAGTTTTCCTAGGTCGCTCCGTTACCCAGCACAAGCATATGTCTGATGATACCGCTCATGCTATTGATGAGGAAATTCGTGATGTCATTGATCGTAACTATCAGCGAGCTGTGGATATTCTGAATGAGAAAATAGATATTCTGCATGCAATGGCTGATGCGTTGATGAAGTATGAAACCATTGATCATCATCAGCTGGAAGCCTTGATGTCTGGCAAAACACCTCCTCCTCCTGAAGACTGGTCAGATGATGATAATGATGATACCGGCTCAGTGATTACTGATAACACAAAAAATGCTGACAGGACCAAAAACAAACCTGATGACTCAATTGGTGATCCTGCTGGTACACATTAAGTTCCTGGCTGTTCATCAGTCCAACTGCTATCAGGCATAACAATAAAGAGTGAAGGCGTGGTTAATCCACGCCTTTTTTGGATCAGAAGTATGCAAATGCTTTCATCAAGCGCAAGTGCCTTGTACACAAATGTTTATTACCCGCTGCTTGTGGTTTTTTGTTTCATCCTGCTTGTCACGACACCATTCTCTTTAGATAACTGGTCTATGTATGCTGGGTTGCTCCTTCTCTCTGCATTCTCACTAAGCCAGATTCTCTGCGTTAAAATCGTCCAGTATAATGGTAAGAGATTTGTTATTTCCAGCATTTTTGGGGATGATATTAGCATTGATAACCAGGAAATAGCTGCTGTTTCAGGATCACTCCTGATTCGTCCTGAACTGGTTTGGATAAAGCTTAAATCACCCTGCAAATATGGCAAAACCATCTTTTTTATACCTCACTCTCGTACTTTTCCTTTCAGCACACATCCTGTCGTAGAGAAACTAAGGAATGAGCTAAGGCTTAACCAAAAATCCTCAGTTGACCGCTGTGAGTAAATATCATGGTTATGATTTTACGGAAAAATAGTGCCTGTTTAGGCTTCACTCAGAGGGTGAGGTTGCAACAGGGCAGATTGTACAACTGAGGATTTTAGGTTAACACCTGATCTGGAGAATTATCCGATGATTAAAATAATGGGCATACTCAATGTCACCCCTGATTCATTTTCAGATGGCGGTGCATTTAACTCACGGGATAGAGCGCTGGCGCAAGCACAAAAAATGACTTCTGAGGGTGCTGATATTATTGATATTGGCGGCGAATCTACACGCCCCGGGGCAGCCGATGTTTCCCCAGACGAGGAGCTGGAGCGTGTGATTCCTGTCATTGAAGCCATTAAAACAGAGTTCGACTATCAGGTTTCAGTCGATACCAGCAAGGCAGTTGTCATGCGTGAAGCGCTGAAAGCTGGTGCGGATATGATTAATGACGTGCGCGCCTTGCGTGAACCGGGCGCTCTGCAAGCCTGTGCCGATTCAAACGTATCCGTTTGCCTGATGCATATGCAGGGTGAGCCTCGCTCTATGCAGCATGCACCCACTTACCATGATGTCATCCAGGAAGTTAGTGACTTTTTTCAGCAACGAATAGATGCTTGTACAACAGCAGGCATTGGCAGGAGTCGCTTAATACTTGATCCCGGCTTTGGTTTTGGCAAGACTCTTGAGCATAATCTTGAGTTATTGGCTAAACTCGACAAGTTCAAAAGCTTTGGATTACCACTATTGACTGGCATTTCCCGCAAATCCATGATCGGCGCCCTGCTGAATAATGCGCCTGTGGAAAAACGTATGATCGGCAGTCTGTCAGCAGCTGTTATCGCGACCATGAAAGGCTCTGATATTATTCGCGTCCATGATGTAAAGGAAACTGCTGAAGCATTAACGATAGTAAAAAGGATACAACCTTATGAGTAGAAAATATTTCGGTACTGATGGCATTCGTGGTCGCGTAGGTTCCAGCCTGATGACACCTGATTTTGCTTTAAAGCTTGGCTGGGCTGCTGGCAAGGTGTTGGCAAAAAACTCCAACCCACTGGTTGTGATAGGCAAAGATACTCGCATATCTGGTTATATGCTGGAATCCGCCCTGCAAGCGGGCCTGGTTGCTGCCGGACTGGATATTAAACTGGTAGGTCCCATGCCTACCCCTGCTGTGGCTTATTTAACACGTACATTCCGAGCCTCTGCTGGCATTGTTATTAGTGCCTCACACAACCCCTATTACGACAATGGTATCAAATTCTTCTCATCCAATGGTACCAAGCTGGATGATGCCATTGAGGAAGAAATCGAAGCCTTTCTTGAGCGAGAAATGGCAACCGTGGAATCTGACCATCTGGGCAAGGCTTCTCGTGTTGATGATGCCGCTGGTCGCTATATCGAATTCTGCAAGCGTTCCTTGCCTAACACAGTACAGCTGAATGATTTACGGGTTGTTGTGGACTGTGCCAATGGCGCAACGTACCATGTTGCACCCAATGTTTTTGAAGAGCTTGGTGCAGAAGTGATCACAATTTTTGACAAGCCAAACGGTGTCAATATCAACCACGAGTGTGGCGCAACATCACTGGAGAACTTGCAGGAAGCTGTCAAAATGTACCGCGCCAACCTGGGGGTGGCACTAGATGGCGATGGTGACAGATTAATGCTCATTGATGAAAAAGGTGAAGTTGTTGATGGGGACGAAGCCCTGGCGATTATTGCCCAGCACCGCCT
The DNA here is from genome assembly GCA_027030285.1 of Thiotrichaceae bacterium. Taxonomy (GTDB): domain Bacteria; phylum Pseudomonadota; class Gammaproteobacteria; order Thiotrichales; family Thiotrichaceae; genus HyVt-477. The sequence goes on from JALVFC010000093.1 coordinate 2,960, forward strand.
GCAACGAGATGGCTTAAAGGGTGATATTGTCGGCACATTGATGAGCAACCTTGGACTTGAACAGGCTATTAACAAGATGAATCTTGGTTTTCACCGCGCTGACGTTGGTGACCGTTATGTCATGGAAAAACTGCGTGCATGTAATGGTGTGATAGGTGGTGAAGGCTCTGGGCATATTATTATCCGCGACAGAATTGAAACGGGCGATGGAACCATCGCTGCGCTACAGGTCATGCATGCTTTGATAGACTCAGGAAAGCCCTTGCACGAGTTAAAGCAGGTAATGTCGAAGTATCCGCAGGTACTGGTGAATGTACCTATTAAAGAAAAAATTGATCTTGATGCTTCTGAAGAAATACAGCAATCTGTGCGTGACGTGGAAGAGACACTTGGCAGTCGAGGTCGTGTACTACTCAGAGCATCGGGTACAGAACCGCTTATCCGGGTGATGGTGGAAGGTGAGGATCATGCGGAGACAAGTGACCTGGCGCAGCAAATCGCAAATACTGTTCGCCAGGTTGCTGCCTAAAAAACATAATATAATTTGGCAACTACTCAGCGTAATTATGTACAAGGTGTTATAAGCTATTAGGGACGTTGTAAATACATCCCTGCAAGCTCTGCGGCAACATTCCTGCCAACAAAGACTCAATAATCACCGACTATAGATGTTTATCACACTGAGTAGCTGCTAAAAAACAGTATCTATGGGAGTGTTTTTCTTTAGCTCTGCATCACTTATTAACGCATCACACTGGTAACAAATATAGCGTTTTGAGACTTGAAGAATATATTTCTGTATAAAGCTGCGCCTGATTCTATGAATATGCAGACTTTTACAGTGTGGACAAAATCTTTTGGTTTTCACAATACTGCTATCCTTCTATGAACTGTCCTTGGCTCGATATCAGACCTAGTTCTATCACATTGTTTATCCTTATCCTTGAATTTACTTTCTGAGAGTTTGTCAGAACACCAAGAACTTAACCGGGATATAGAAGGACTACCTACCGCAAGTCACCCTGCCATACTTCCAATTCTCGGACAAGTTCCTGATGGGTTATTCCAGATATATTCCAGAACCTCCTTTCAGTCAAACGAAAACCTATCTTATCGAGACGCCTGTATTCTAAGGTTGTGCAAAAAAATGCATTAGTGCTTCTTCATCTTTTGGCTTTAACTTAACCAGTTGCTTCTTCATCTTTTTGGGCATTGGTCGCTTACCTGCTTTGAATTCCTTTAATTGGCTTTTTAAATAGGGCAACCATTGACCTTTCAGAATAGCTGCTTCATCTTCCGGGTCATTACCATTATCACCATGACATTTCATGCATCGTCTGTCATAAACTTTCGCTCCACGCTTTGCCAGTACGGGGTTGCTTGGCTGGCGCACAGCAACAAACTTCTGTTTTGAAAAATAATTCATTGCAGCATTCAGTTCATTCGCTGAGAGCTTTTTTGCAATATCATTCATAGTTGTAGGGGCCGATGCTGGTGATGCTTTAACGCGCTTTCCCTGTCTCTTACCAGATTTAAAATCTGCCATCACATCTTTCATATACTCAACAGAAAAACTTGCAATACTGGGAATATCACTTTTCCTGCTATTGCCTCCACTGCCAT
>JALVFC010000094.1 GCA_027030285.1 Thiotrichaceae bacterium
GGTTCTCATAGCTATTCAATGCCAGAAAGCGACCGTTGCAGCGTATTCCTTCTGTTTCAATGGCATCCAGCATGGTGTCGGGAGTTAGACCGGCGAATGCGGCCTGTGCTGCATCCTGTGTGGTGTCAGGCTGCATTGTTAAAGACCATTTGTCTGTAGCCAGAACTCAAGCAATGCCATATGCCAGAGCTTGCTGCCTTTAATTCGTGTCAGGTAGGCTTCTGGTTTGTTGAGTAACTTGTCGATATAGCTTCGCTGATAAAGCCCACGCTCCATACATTGCTGTGAGAGCAGAATATCCCGCATAAAATCCAGGAATTCACCACGCACAAACTTCAGTGCCGGCACCGGGAAATAACCCTTGGGGCGATCAATAACACTATCAGGTACCAGTCCACGTGCAATTTTTTTCAGTACAAACTTGCCATTTTCCTGAAGCTTCAGATGGGCGGGCATGGTGGCTGCCAGCTCCACCAGCTCCTGATCCAGAAAAGGTACCCGTGCTTCCAGCCCCCATGCCATGGTCATATTGTCCACCCGCTTTACCGGATCATCGACAATCAGGGTCGTCACATCGGCGCGCAATACCGCATCAATATATTCATCAGCCTGTGTGGTTTCCAGCAGGGGGCGCATCATGTCAGCCGTGAAATCCTTGCTGATATATTCTGCTGTCAGCATGGCCGTCATTTCATCATGGTCACGGTCAAAATAGAACTGGCGAAAACTCTCCAGCGCATCTCCCGTTTGCTCATAGGCTGCCTGCATTTGCGGGTACCAGAAATAGCCACCAAACACCTCATCTGCACCCTGCCCCGATTGCACGACCTTCACTTGCTGCGAGACCTGCTCGGACAATAAATAAAAACCAATGGCATCCTGACCAAACATAGGTTCTGCCATGTTTGCCACCGCTTCCGGTAGCCGCTTCAAAGTCTGTTCATTTGGAATATGTACCTTGTGATGCCGGGTCTGGAAACGCTCAACCACCGCATCGGAGTACTCATACTCACTGCCACGTTCTTCAGGCTGGTCATCAAAGCCGATGGTAAAGGTGCGAATATCCTCAATACCAATTTCATGCAGCAAACCGACCAGCAAACTGGAATCCAGCCCACCTGATAACAGGACACCAACAGGCACATCCGCAATATTATTGCGTCGGCGAACAGCGGTTTTGAGTGCCTCATGGATGGCTTCTATCCACTCATTATCAGACAGTTGCTGGGCAGGTCTCCGGGCATCAAGACTCCAGTAACGCTGAAGCTGCTGTTCACCATTTGCCTTGATAGTCAGGCTATGTGCAGGTTCCAGTTTGCGTATTCCCTTGAGAATAGTACGCGGTGCTGGCACGACCGCATGCAAGGTAAACAGGTTGTGCAGGGCTACCGCATCAAGCCCTGTGTCAATGTCAGGTGTTTCAAGTAATGCCTGGATATTGGAAGCAAAACGGAAACCCTGCGCAGTAAAGGCATAGTACAGGGGTTTAATACCCATGCGATCCCGTGCCAGAAACAGGCTTTTTTCCCGCATATCCCAGATAGCGATAGCAAACATGCCCATAAAGTGCTTGACACAATCTGTTCCCCACTGTGCATACGCCTTGAGAATCACTTCGGTATCTCCGGTCGAAGTAAACTGGTGGCCTTTTGCCTTTAGTTCCTTTCTCAACTCAGGGTGGTTATAGATAGTGCCATTAAAAACCAAAGCCAGCGAATGTTGCATATCTACCATCGGCTGATTGGATTTTTCAGACAGATCAATAATCGAGAGGCGACGATGTCCAAATGCCAGACTGCCATCGGAATAAGTCCCTGCATGATCCGGACCGCGTTTTTGCAGTTTTTCCATCATTTTCTGGATATGATTTAACTCTGGCAGTGAGCCATCCAGTCTGTATTCACCACATATGCCGCACATTAAGATACCTGCTTGTTTATGACATCAAGGGTAAGAATACCTCAGCATGGTACACCTTGTAACTAAGAAGTAGGATACATCCGGAATGTGTCTGGCTCATGTAAACCCAAGGAAAGCGAAAATCCCGCAGTTGCAGTTAAGGCAATTGAGGGACTATCTGTAAAAGAGTCAGCTACCTGTCATTCTGCAGAGAAGACACTGAAGAATGCTCTGTTTTAACTAAAAGCCAATGTGTAGCAAAGTCGCTAGCAAGGGATCATGTCAAAGGCAGTGATGAAGAATTATCCAGTGGTAATAATGTTAGTAAAGAAGTAAAACAAACCTACCGACTGCCCAACAGCAAACTGGTGACGTTGGCTGATCATGGGCTTGGAATGTGAACTAAAAAGTGCCATCGAGAAGGGGGTTACTCAAACACCTATATCTATTTGACCAGGTTTTCTTTGAATCAGCCGCGGCACATATTGAAACCCGATCAACCATCAACTGGAAGCAACAGCAGCGTTATTCTTGCATTTGGTCTGGGCGGCAGATAGGTTTCTGCGTTGGCTAAACGCTGCCATGCTATTACTGGGTGCGGGCAGAGAAAGCGACAAATAGCACCCATCTACCCGCTCCAGCCGTTTCTTGGTTGTAATCTTGCTAATTCTAACTGCTTTAATCAGAGTTTCTTAAACCATTTAGAATTTCACGGTTGGTTTGCTCTCTAAACATTGAATCTGCAATGCGAACGCTCGGCATGCGAATGCAGTTATCCAGTACCTTTGGACCATGAATAAACAACAGTTCGGGTTTTACGTTAACATGAGGCATACCGCCTTGTGCGGTGCATAGGCTTTCCCATTCAACCATGACTAAATACTGGGGTGGAATGGTATAGCCTTCCCAAACCTCGGCAGCACGTTTTAGTTTGCTGCCAGAGCTGTCTTTCATATCTTCCATTAATGATTCAACGGTCGCGTGTCCGCTACCCAGGCAAGAAATACCAATGCGTTTTAGTATCTGAAACCCGATCATACCATTGGTTTCTTTTAACTTGCTTAAGGTTTCAATTTCGCCCGCTTCAAACTCGGCTTCCTTGCCGGGACGCACAATATGTTCAGCCATCACAGTGACCGTGCTACCTGAGTCAACTGCGTATTTATCACCCAGACCCTGCGCCTGTTTTTTGCTCCATTGATTAAATGAAACTAGCTTTGGCAAGTCTGAATGGACAATACGATAAACTGGCTCTTCTGGACCATCCAGCATAACATCACCGCAACGGGCACAGGTATCAACCACGACATCTTCGAAGGTTTCATGAAAATTCTCGTGTGATTCCCATGAATCCCAATAGGTGACCTGGTCTATCCAGATATGCGAGAGTCCTTCACCCATATCGGTGCTGGCACCCCAGCGCATTCCCATGGGGCAGGCACCACGTTGCTTTAGCAAGTCAAAGCCGGAAAAGCCTGGTGTCAAGGCTGTTGCCAGGCACATTTTTGAGCTGGCCTGCTTCATTATGCTCATCAGGTTAGGGTCGTTTTTAACTAAAACCTTGTTGATGGCAACATACAAGGGGGATTTGGGCTCACTATCAAATAACTTTTTAATATCCATTTTCTCTCCCGGAGTAGCAAATTTAGTTTGAATTCTACTTTGCCTCATTATGGTTGAGTGAGGTTAAATAAACAAGGTCGTCTTTTTTGCTTTAATGACAGCAATGGTAAAGGTTTTGAACTCAATAGCTGCTTTTGTGGACTGATAAGGCTATGACGACGGGTTACGGCTATTGGGTATTTTATACTTCAGAAAATGAGTCCACATGGTAAGATGCTAGCATGCCTGAAACAATCGAATCTCTAAAAACTCCCCCTCATTCCATTGAAGCCGAACAGTCGGTTCTGGGTGGTCTTTTGCTGGATAATAATGCCTGGGATCAGGTGGCTGACAAGGTCAGTGAGACTGATTTTTATCGTCAGGATCATCGCCTGATTTTCCGTTCTATTGTGCATCTGGCGGAAGACTCTCAGCCGTTTGATGTGGTGACACTATCCGACTGGCTGAAAACACGAGGTGATCTGGATGATGCGGGTGGGCTTGCCTATCTGGGTACACTGGCGAAAGATACGCCTAGTGCAGCCAATATTAGCGCCTATGCCAAAATCGTACGTGAAAAATCTATTCTGCGTCAGCTGATTACGGTCGGCACAGATATTGCAGATATGGCTTTTAACCCTGAAGACCGGGAAAGTCGCGATATTCTGGATGAGGCTGAGAGCAAGGTGTTTGAAATAGCTGAGCAGGGCATGCGCCATGACCAGGGTTTTCGACCCGTCAGAAAGATCCTTAAAAACACTCTGGCACAGATTGAAGAGCTGGGAAAAATGGGTGAAGGGGTTACGGGTGTCCCTACAGGTTATGATGAGCTGGATGACCTGACCAATGGTTTACAAAAAGGTGACTTGATTATAGTTGCCGGTAGACCATCAATGGGTAAAACCACATTGGCAATGAATATTGCTGAATTTGCCTCTGCCCATAAAAAAATTGCCACTGCTGTATTCAGCCTGGAAATGCCTGGTGAGCAGCTCACCATGCGTTTGCTGTCATCCATGGGGCGGGTGGATCAAACCCGGTTACGTAGTGGACGCTTGCTGGATGAAGATTGGCCGCGCATTGCCACCGCAGTCAAGCTGTTCTCGGATGTGCCTTTGTATATTGATGACAGCGCCGGACTGACCCCTAATGAGGTACGCGCCAGAGCACGTCGCCTAGTGCGAGAACATGGTGACCTGGGCTTGATTGTTTTGGATTACTTGCAGTTAATGCAGGGCAATACAGGCTCCAGTGAAAATCGTGCAACTGAAGTGTCATCCATCTCCCGTGCTTTAAAGGCATTGGCAAAAGAGCTGGATGTACCCGTTATTGTGCTTTCACAGCTCAATCGCTCACTGGAGCAACGCCCCAATAAACGCCCCATTATGTCAGATTTGCGTGAGTCTGGAGCAATCGAGCAAGATGCTGATGTCATTATGTTTATCTATCGGGATGAAGTTTATAATCCGGAAAGTGAAAACAAGGGCATGGCAGAGGTCATTATCGCCAAGCAAAGAAACGGGCCTATCGGCACGGCACGCCTGACCTTTCTGGGTAAATATACTCGCTTTGAGAATTTTGCTCCGGATATTTATGCGCCAGAATAGCTGTAAACATCGTCATGTCCACTTCATACCGTCCGGCACGCTTAACCATTCATGCAGCTTCGCTAAGGCATAACCTGCAAGTTGCGCGTGATGCGGCGCCACAGTCTAAAGTCATGCCTGCAATCAAGGCGGATGCCTATGGGCATGGTATCTTGCAAACGGCTGAAATATTAGAGGACGCTGATGGTTTTATTGTTGCATGTTTGTCTGAAGCGATTGAGCTGCGCGCTGCAAGAATTGAACAGACACTGCTGGTGATACAGGGTCATCAGTGTGTGCAGGATCTAATTATTGCCGCAGAGAAAAATATTCGTCTGGTGATTCATAGCGAAGCGCAGCTAGCACTGCTGGATCAGTTAGCAGCACAAATCGTTAAAGTTGCTCTCAAGCTGGATACTGGCATGCACCGTCTGGGCATTCCGGCTCACCTGGCGGCGACTATCTATCGCAAGTTGCAAGCACATCCCAATATTCATCCCGATATCTGGTTAATGACACATCTGGCGTGCGCAGATGACCTGAGAAACCCTTATACTAATCAACAGATTAGCCTGTTCGAGCAAGCTACAGAGTCATTGACGGCTCCACGAACGATTGCCAACTCGGCTGGTATTCTTGGCTGGTCTCAATCTCACCGGGACTGGGTACGACCAGGTATTATGATCTATGGCTCATCGCCTTTTGCTTATGCCGGACATGACAAAGCCCGCGATAGCCTGAAGCTGAAAGCCAGCATGACCTTGCAGGCACCACTCATAGCCATAAAAAAACTACAGAAAGGTGATGCCATCGGCTATGGGTCAGCCTGGATTTGCCCCCAAGATATGCAGGTGGGCGTGGTTGCCTGCGGCTATGCCGATGGTTACCCGCGCCATGCGCCCAGCGGCACGCCGCTGTGGTTAAATGGCAAGCGAAGCCGTTTGCTGGGGCGGGTTTCCATGGATTTGATTATCATTGATGTGGACAACATTAATGCCCAGCCAGGAGACCTAGTGGAATGCTGGGGCAAGGCAATTAATGTCGATGAAGTTGCCCATCTGTCAGAAACCATCAGCTACGAGCTTTTTTGTCATGCAGGCAATAGCTGCACAAAACGATACTTGTAGCTGATCAGTTGAGTATCAATCAAGGAATTGGTACTAATATTTTAGGGCTAAGACCCACAGCGCCAGCAAGTCGAGCCAACCAGGTTCCACGCCAAGTCGGTAATGTTGAAGAGGTGTCATACTGATCATAACTTGAGCCATTGTAAGACCAAAGTTGGTTATGAATGATATTTGCCGCTGCTGCCTCATCCAGGGTACAGCCAGCAGCACAGGCTCCTGAGGTGGTAATAACCCGAATATCACCGACTGCTACACTGCTGTCAAAAGGATTGCCAAGCATATTCCATTGGTTCGTAGTACCAACCGGAATCTCCAGGCAGCCCGTTGCAGAGGTACATGCGCTGGATGTGTTAACATGTGTTTTTGTCCCGGGGAAATTGATTGTCACATCACTGCCTGTAATCTGCTTGACCCAGTAGCCAGTTCCTCTTTTCAGTTTGCTTGCCAGGGTAAGCTTGTTGTAGTTACCTGCAGCATTATCATATTCATAAACAACCCAGTCAGTATCGTAGGCTCCACCAATCTGTGTGCCCAGAATATCCTGTACAGTATTACTACCAGCAGGAATCAGGGGCAGTGATAATTGTAGCCATTGATTGTTGGGTAGCACTTTGGATTGAACGATTGCGGCACTGGGCGCTGTCTGCAAATTTTGCAGGTCAGACGTGCTAACCGTTACATGATATTGGCAGTTGTTCGTTGTCGCCTGTGTATCACTGACTGGATCAAAGATGTTCATAACAACTTCCACACCATAGGTGTAAGGAAATGACGGCGTTCCAAATGGTGTATATTCCGTTGAACCCCGCCGATGAATACCCAAAAAGCCTTCTGCTGTAGCGGAGCCGTGGTTATTGCCATAGCCATAAAGCGGATTGTTGTTTGCCAGATCTTTGTCTTGTAGCAATGCGGCCTCGCGATGCCCCCAACCACTGCCCGCATCAGCATAAATCCAGTTGTAAATCGCCCGCTCAAGTGGCAGGGGAATGCTGGAAGCACCAATTGGTTGGGTTGAAGAAGCCGAAAAATAAGCCAGATTTTCAGCTCTTGCCATAAACTCGTGACAGGCTGGAGAGTCACCTATATAGGGGTTGTTAGCAATTCGGTTGAAGGGGCTGCCATCATGATTGTGTCCTGTGAAGTCACCGTCATGCAGGATATCTCCGTAGTTCTCTGCAATATCATCAATATGTGCTTCAATACCTTCGAAAGGTAAGCCGATCACACCTGTGATCATTCCTGCACGATCCACCCGTTCATCATTAAGGATATAGAGTGCTTTGGCATTGTCGGACATGGCATCCCAGACAGCTTGTGCTGGTAACTCCAGGTTGCCAATCGTGCCAGAAGTAAGCCCGAGCTTTATTTCTTCCTGACGCCTGGCGTTATTAAAGGCAGCTTCAATATCAACAACGCCATTGAATGTTGCATTTGTAACCGGTGGGTTTACATCAAGGTTGTATTCACCGCCAGTATCAACCCAATGTATATTATCTACAGCCTTGTCTACAGGGCTAGATGTTGGCAGGTTGGGTGGTGAATCGGCCCAGACTGAAAAAGAAGTCAGGATCAGAGCAATAGAAAAAAGTGAAGTTTTCATGTTTATCCCCTTTGTTGGTAGAAGTCAGGTCAATACCCTCTGATCTATTAAGCCCAGTGAAGTTGATTGCTATGTAAGGAAGAAATACAAGTCAGTCAACTATTAAGCGTACTAATGAAAGATCATTAGGTGAGTATGAGTATTTTTTTCTCATTAATCAAGTGTTCATTTTCCGCTCAATATTTTTATATGTCGCTGTTGGAAAGATAGTCGTAGTAGGAATAACCTGAATCCGGACTTAAAGCCCAGTAAGTAAATGTACATTGTTGTTTATATTATATAATTTGTAATTTTGCGATGAGCAAAAACTTCACCTGTGAGGTGAAGTTTTGAAATCACTAAAATCACAATTTATTCCAAAATAATCAATAATCTACCAAGTTAAATTTCCGTTTGAACTTGCGGGTTCAGGAATAAGTCAGGTTTACTTCTAAAAAAAACCGTTGAACCTTCCTGAAAACCCTCTGTCTCAAGGCTTAGAATTTCACAAAAAACTGATAATAACTTTGGAGAGACAAAAATGAATATGATGTCAAAAGGTCTGATGACAGGAGTGTTAGTAACTACACTAACTCTTACAGGATGTGCGACTGGGCCAAATGGCGGCAATCCTGGTGGTATTACCAATGATCAGGCAAAAATCATTGCAGGCACAGTGTTAGGTGGCGTTATCGGGCGACAGGTTGGCAAGGGAGATGGTCGTACAGTGGCAACTATTGTCGGCGCTCTGGTAGGTGGCTATATTGGCAGTATGATGACGAACCAAAGCCGCCAGCGCACCAATTATGCACTGGATAGAACACCTGACTACCAGTCATCTACCTGGACAGAGCCACAAACAAACAACCAGTACACTATAACCCCAACGAGTACCTATCGTTCTCAGGTGAATGGACAGCAAAGTGTGTGTCGTGACTATAAAATGGATGCGTATATAGATGGTCGCTTACAACAGGTAACAGGGCGTGCCTGTAAAGATGCGAATGGTCAGTGGGTAGCGGTACGCTAGAGGATATGAGCCGTAGCGAGGGAAAGCTCCTAGAAATTATTCAAATTAATCGCTGGTCTATCGCTAACTCTAAGCCACCATGCGTAATAACACCTTTACAAAAGAATTAACGGGTGGCTTTGGATGGAGCAGGGCAAAACCGTTTATTGTCATGCCAATCCTGTCAACGCTGCCTTGCTGGGGCAGGGTTGACAGGAGCTTTTTCATGGGGGTGAGGCATGCGTGATTTCTATCCCTGGCTCTGCTGTATTTCCCACATTCTGGAATAGCTGCCATTTAATTTCAGTAATTGCTGATGTGTTCCCTGCTCGATAATTTCTCCTTTATCCAGTACAAGAATCTGATCCGCATGGACGATGGTGGACAGGCGGTGGGCAATGACCAGTGTGGTGTGCTGATCTGAAATGCTTTGCAAGGTTTCCTGAATTGCCTGCTCCGTGGCGCTATCCAGGGAAGAAGTCGCTTCGTCAAATATCAAAATGGCAGGTTGTTTGAGCAGGGCGCGAGCAATTGCGACACGCTGTTTTTCTCCCCCGGAGAGTTTTAGCCCACGTTCACCGACAACGGTATCCCAGCCATCCGGCAGGGATTCGATAAAGTCTTTAATACATGCCATTGCTGCGGCTTTTTCCACCTCCTCGCGGCTGGCATCAAGATTACCGTAATGCAGGTTGTAATAAATCGTATCGTTAAACAGTATCGTATCCTGCGGCACGATACCGATTGCCTGGCGCAGGCTTTGTTGTGAGACTTTGGCAATATTCTGCTGATCAATAAGAATTTCACCACTGTCAATATCATAAAAACGGAATAACAGCCGTGAGATGGTTGATTTGCCCGCACCGCTATGCCCTACGATTGCCACCGTCTGGTCAGGCTCTACGGTAAAGCTGATGTTTTTTAGAATAGGGCGCTCGCGTTGATAGGCAAAGCTGACATCCCTGAATTCGATCTTTCCATCGACCACCTGTAATTCAGTAGTATCTTTGCTATCTACAATTTCAGGCTTTTTTTCCAGTAATTTAAAGACCAGATCCATATCTGCCAGCGTGTATTTAACTTGCCGGTAAATAATGCCCAGTGCACCTAGCGGGATAAACAGTTGCAGCATAAAGGCATTCACCATAACCAGGTCACCGATACTCATTTCATGCCGGGTCACGCTGTGTGCAGCGAAAAACATAATAATGGTAACGCCAATGGCAATAATCGAAGCCTGTCCAAAATTCAGCATCGACATGGTGGACTGGCTTTTCACGGCAACCCTCTCCCACTCTGCCAGCGTGTTGTCTACCCGTTCCAGCTCGCGTTTTTCGTTAGTGAAATACTTCACGGTTTCGTAGTTAATCAGGCTGTCTATCGCATGGGTGTTAGCCTCAGAGTCCAGCCTGTTCATTTCATGGCGAAATTCCATGCGCCATTCGGTAATCAGAAAAGTGAATGTCATATAGGCAGCAACAGTGCCAAAAGTAATCAGGGTAAAGACCAACGCATATTGGCTGAGTAACACAGCTGCAACAAGGGTAAATTCAACCAGCACCGGGATGATGCTAAATACCATGAAGTTCATAATGGTACCGACCGAGCGTGTGCCTCTTTCAAGGTCACGGCTAATGGCACCGGTTTTGCGATCCAGATGAAAGCGTAATGACAAGTCATGCAAATGCGATAATACCCGCAAGGATAAGCGGCGCATGGCGTGATAGCGAACCTTGGCAAAAATGGTGTCGCGTAACTCATTAAACAGGGAACTGGATAAACGTAATGCACCGTATGCCAGTAGCAGGGCAACAGGCAATACCAGTATTTGTTCCTGCTGTCCTTGCAAATAATCGACGATGGCTTTTAAGGCAATGGGTACTCCCACATTTGCCATTTTCGAAAGCACCAGGCAGGCAAGTGCAAACAGCGCACGTCCACGATAGTCCATAAGATAGGGCAGAATGGAGCGCAGGTTTTGTAAATCCCGTCGGTTACTATGGATTTTGCTGGTAGGGTTAATGTGATGCATGGGGTGGGATTATGGCTTAGACCCCTGATGTCATCAAGCAACGCTTTCCTTGGTCAGTTCATTGGGAACTTGTAATACGCATCGTTCAGGTATTCACCAATCATGGTCATATCTTCATCGAATAGTTGTAAGCCTATATTGCTATTGCACATGCGAACCTGGCTTTGCAGGCGCTCATAGGAGTCCATCTTTCTATCGCTGCGCTGATAAAATGCTGCATCGTGTTTTATTATATGGCAGCCCGCGCATTTCTCCTGATGAATAGCGGCGCCTGGGTGAGTTTCAGTGTTTCCAGATGTGCTGGTGCTAGACGCTACTTCATTGCTTGTTGCTACCTTGTCTGCTGTATTGGTTTGGTTGTTGTCCTGGCAGGAAACAAGGAAAAATAGGGCAATTGCTACCAGTAGATACTTTGCTGTCATGTTATGCCTGTGGTTAAGTGAGAAATTTACATGAAGTATAGTACAAAAAAACAGGCTCCTAAGCTAAACAGTCACTGCTTCAGGCGGTTTCGATGGTTTGTTTTCAGGTAATGTAAGTGGGGCTTGTCTGCCACACTGCTCGATGACAATAGCATCTTTACCTTCGCGTTTTGCCTGATACATTGCATCATCAGCTGATTTCATAAGCATGGCGGGGTACACAATATCCTGATTGCTGCTTTCAATCTGTTGTAGTGGCAGACAACTCGAAACACCAATACTAACAGTAATGTTCTTATTGCCATTTGATGCGTGTTTAATATCCAGTCTGCTTATATTGGTGCGTAAGCGTTCGGCAACTGCCTTTGCGCCTTCTGAATTGACATCAGGTAGTAAAACTGCAAACTCTTCGCCTCCTACCCTAGCGGCAATGTCTCCAGGACGCTTGGCGCTTTTCTGAATAGCTCGAGCAATTTTTTTCAGGCATTCATCTCCGGCAATATGCCCGTAAGTATCGTTATAGAGTTTGAAATCATCGACATCAATAATAAGCAGAGAAATCGGTTTTTGTTCACGGGTGCTGCGGCGCCATTCTTTTTTGAATGCACTATCAAAAGCTCGACGGTTTGCCAGTTGGGTAATCTGGTCGGTATCTGCCTGTGTTTGTAAAGCTTGCTGTGTTTCCTGCAGCTGATTAATCACCTGATTAAGATAGTTTGAGGCGAAAATTATAGTAATTGCCAGGGTAATCAGGGCAATGCCGAGCATCAGGTATTGTGGGTGCGAAAGGTTGAAGCCGATGCTAAAGGTAAGTGGTGCCAGTATGCTAATAAACTGGGCAAAAAATGCAGCTTTCGACGCCAACAGTAGCGGTATCGTTGATATTAATATGGAAACAAGCAGGATCAGCAGGGTAGTCTGAACCACGGGGGTCTGGGAAAATAGAATAATTCCAGCAACGCCCCATAATGAGCTCATAAAGGTGGTCAGTAATATGTATTTTTTTACCCAGGATTTTGTGCTTTCAGAGTTAACCGCCTCGGGCTCTATTTCGGTAGAGTTGTGGCTTAAGCGTATGAAGCCAGTCACGGTTAGTACACCTAACCATAGAAACAGGGTCTGGAAGTCGGTTGTCTTTGAAGAAGCCAGGGACAGCAGCAAGGTGAAAGCAAGCAACATATGTATCCAGAATGACTGAATATTATGTTTTTTCAGGCGCGCGATATGCTCTTTAGGAAAGTCATCTGATATGGTATTCACGATGTTTTTTAAATTCAGCATAGGACTATTGTTTCCAGCCTGTGACAAGGTGAGCAAAACCAGTTCCTGTGACAAGCTATAAGCTGTCGGTCTCCCCCAGTTAAAATACCCATAAGTATAGTCTATTCTTGCATAGTTACTGCTTAAATCAAATTTATTATGATGAGGCGTGAGATAAGGCTGCGAGAGCATTTTAAAGTACTGAAAAACTCTACCATGCAGGGATTTCGACCAGAGTAGGTCAGCTTGTGATCCCGAGATTTGTCAGAATTGCATCACAAATTGCCCCGTCGCAGAACTGGTCAAAACCTGCAAACATCGGGTTGGTATTGATTTCCAGAAACTCCAGTGTCCGGGTGTTTGGGTCGGTTTTAAAATCTGCTGCAGCAAAATCCAGCCCCAGCAAGTCGGTGAGCTTTGTCATTTTAGGTATGAGCTCAGCCGGGACATCAGCAGGGCGGATAGTCGTAGCACTGGAGCTACGGTAATCCAGTGCATCAGAGATCACATTAAAGGCAAACCAGTCTTTGCCGATACGGAATATTCGTAGTTCAGGCTGTTCCAGCCGATATTGAATAATTTGTGGATAGCTGTAGCTACCAGGTTTATCACTGGTACTGCTTTCCAGTGGCTCACAGTGTGCTCCGCCTGTTACCGGCTTTTTGACCCATCTGTCATGCCGCACCAGGGCATCCATCTGTTGACTGTCATTGCTAACAAACGAGTCGGCAATACTAAAGCCAAGCTGCATTGCCAGGTGCAGAATATAAGGTTTATTGACGGGCCCATGTGCAAGATACTTGCGGTTAAAAACCTTGATATTCGGGTTGCTTAATAGCCAGCCTGCGAGCGTGACATGCCATTCTCTGGCAATAGCGCGGTCTGTTTCGTTACCACTTTGCAAAAAGGTAAAAACATCCTGGCGTAAAAATGCCGCTCTCGGGGACAGGATATGCGAGCCATCCATAAAGATATTGTTTTTAATATCCCAGTGGATGCGCGGTTTGCCAGTGTGTCCAGTTAAAAGAGAATAAACGGCTAGATGATGGCTGGCGGCATGTGCCATCAGTCTGAGGATTTGCGGATCCTGATCTCCACCAGCAAGTAAAAGCACTGTTCCCCCCCTTGTAGCTGTTTATAAATCTGAATGGTGAGTCTATGGCAGATTTCTGCACAAGACTATGAGTAACTAGTTATTTAGTGTAGCCTCCGTCCTCTTCACCCAGAGCCAAAGTGGTCAACACAGGTGGATCAACAGGCTTGGGGTTGCCGATATCTATGCCTCCGACCCCGCCATCTTCTTCACCCAGCGCCAAAGTGGTCAATACGGGTGGTTCAACGGGCTTGGGGTTGCCGATGTCAATGCCTCCGGTTCCGCCATCTTCTTCACCCAGAGCCAGCGTAGTAAAAATAGGTTCGTCATTTCGCTGGAAGTCTTTAATAGTGAAACTCGTTTCTTCATCAGCAATCTGACGGCTTTGATCAATGAAGATGGAGGTTGGGTAGCCATAAGTTGGATCATAGGTCACACGAACCGTTTCGGCATTATTATCAAGTCCATTTTTAATGGCTTTGAACATATCATCAATAGTTACTTTATTGATTGAGGCTGCATCAGTTAAGGGTTTTCCGGTATCACTAAAGCTTGCGCTATTAACCTTGCCGTTGCGGATGTCCAGGTTAACCGGACGTGTTACATCACGGATACAGAAACAGCTACGCTGGAAAGTAAAAGAATAATCCTTGATGTTGGCTTTTTGCCACTTTTTTATATTGGCTTCGAACTGTGCCCTTGCATTATTGTTAGTGCTGCTGTTTATTGCCTTGACATCAGCATCTGAGAGAGTCTGCCGAGATATTTCTCCGCCTGTAATACCGCCGGAAAGAACCAGAACATCACCTGCACTTAGCTTGCCATTGCGGTCACTATCGAGTACCTGATGCTGAAAGTTATTGGGAATATTAAAGTGCTTTCGAAGCGCTGCATCCTGGGCTTTGGAAAGCTGAAGTGCTGGTGGATTAATAAACTTGAAAAGATCCTTTGCGGTGACAGTTTTATCGCTAAAGCGGAAATTTTCAACATTAAAGACGATCTGGCTATCACCTGTATTCCTGTTGACCAGGCGAAACGGATTTTCACCGGGAATACGCAAGGGTGAGATTTCATAGTCAGACAGCTTACCGCTCAGGCGAATGGTGTCATCACCTGCACCACCATTGAAGGTATTTGAACCCTGGTTATCCACTAATGTGTCGTTGCCAGCACCACCATTCAGGCGGTCGTTACCCTTGCCACCATAAAGTTTATCATTGCCATCGTTGCCATTAAGTATATCGTCTCCGGCAAAGCCCCTGATGCGATCATTTCCTTGCGTACCCTCAAGCTTGTCATCAGTATGAGTGCCGTCAATTCGCTTGCCAGAATTACCATCATGTCCCTTGAGTAATGAAATTAGCAGGCTAATGAGTCTTAGCAGTCTGATGTAGTTAAAGCCAGAATTCCCCTGTAACAGCCTGAGTGTAGCGCTTGTGTCTTGTGGTTTGGGGTTATTGCTGTTACGCAGATTTATGTTTGAGTTCT
>JALVFC010000095.1 GCA_027030285.1 Thiotrichaceae bacterium
CTTCGCGCATTGTCTCAGCGCGGGATATTATGATCGAGGGACCGATTGGCTCGGCTGCGTTTAATAATGAATTTGGGCGTCCCAATATCTGCGGCTATTTCCGTACCTTTGAAGCCGAAGTGTCTGGCCCTTCAGGCAATGAGCTCAGGGGCTATCACAAGCCGATTATGCTGGCAGGCGGGCTGGGTAATATCCGTGAGGGAAATATTGAAAAGCATGATATCCCTGAAGGCACGCCCATTGTCGTGCTGGGTGGCCCTGCCATGCTGATTGGTCTGGGGGGCGGTGCGGCATCCTCAATGACCAGTGGTAGCAGTTGCGAGAACCTGGATTTTGCTTCGGTACAGCGGGGTAATCCGGAGATGGAGCGGCGCTGTCAGGAAGTGATTGATCAGTGTGTTGCGCTGGGTGATGACACGCCTATCCTGTCTATCCATGATATTGGTGCGGGTGGGCTATCCAATGCCGTACCCGAAATTATCAATGATGCTGGTAAAGGTGGGCGTTTCCAGTTGCGTGATGTGCCAAATGATGAGCAGAGCATGTCACCCATGGAAATCTGGTGTAATGAGGCGCAGGAGCGTTATGTGCTTGCCATTGCAGCTGACAGGCTGGATACCTTTAAACAAATCTGTGAGCGTGAGCGTGCTGTGTATGCCGTGATTGGTTCGGCAACGGATGAACAGGAATTACTGGTTGCCGATAGTCTGTTTGCTAACAAGCCGATTGATATTCCAATGGATGTGCTGTTTGGCAAAGCGCCCAAAATGCTGCGTGATGTGCATCATAAGACTTTCCATAAACCGGAGCTTGATCTGGAGAAAATCAGCCTGCGTGAGGCTGTGGAGCGTGTGTTGCGCTTGCCTACCGTCGCCTCAAAATCATTCCTTATTACCATTGGCGACCGCACGGTGACGGGTATGGTCACACGCGATCAAATGGTGGGGCCGTGGCAGGTGCCAGTGGCGGATGTGGCAGTGACCTGCGCGGATTATGAGGGCTATGCCGGAGAGGCAATGGCGCTGGGTGAACGTACGCCGGTTGCCCTGGTGAATGCAGCGGCATCCGGTCGTATGGCGATTGGCGAGGCGATTACCAATATTGCAGCCAGTCGTATTGACAAGTTGGCGGATATTCGCCTGTCGGCCAACTGGATGGCGGCTGCCGGACATGAAGGTGAGGATGCTCTGTTGTATGACACAGTAAAGGCAGTGGGTGAGGAAATGTGTCCTGCACTGGGCATCGCCATTCCGGTTGGCAAGGACTCCCTGTCCATGAAAAGTGTCTGGGAGCAGGATGGGCAGGCACGCGAGATGACCGCACCTTTGTCTTTGATTATCACCGCCTTTGGTATTGTCAAGGATGTACGCAAGACGTTGACCCCGCAACTGCGAACGGATCAGGGGGATTCTGATCTGATTCTGATTGATCTGGGCAAGGGCAAGAACCGCATGGCTGCCTCGGCATATGCCCAGGTGACTTCGCAGGTAGGACATCATGCACCGGATATCAAGGACTTTCACAGCCTGAAAGCCTTTTTCAAGGCGATTCAGGAACTCAATGAAGAAGGGCTTGTACTGGCTTACCATGACCGCTCGGATGGTGGCTTGCTGGCAACGCTCTGTGAAATGGCATTCGCTGGGCATACTGGAATTACCGTCAAGCTGGATGATGTGGGACATGAACCTGTGAGTGCCCTGTTTAATGAAGAACTGGGGGCGGTCATTCAGGTACGCCATAATGAGACAGAGGAAGTGCTGTCGATACTGCGTGAAGCTGACCTAGGGAGTCATGCGCATGTTATTGGGCGTTTGAATGAAATAGACAAGGTAGTCTTTAGCTGGGGTGGCAAAGAGGTCTTCAGTGAGCACCGGGCTAATGTGCAACGCTACTGGTCTGAAACCAGCTATCGTATGCAGGCTTTGCGGGATAACGCAGAGTGTGCAAAGCAGGAATTTGCACTGCTGGATGATATTGAAGACCCCGGTATTCCCATAAAGCTTACGTTTGACCCCGCGCAGGATGTGAGTGCGCCTTTTGTGAATACGGCAAAGCCCAGGATGGCAATTTTGCGGGAGCAGGGCATCAATGGGCAGACAGAAATGGCTGCTGCATTTGATCGTGCTGGCTTCACCTCCGTCGATGTGCATATGACGGATATTATTGCCGGGCATGTCAGTCTGGGTGGCTTTTCCGGTCTGGTTGCCTGTGGTGGTTTTTCCTACGGAGATGTGCTGGGCGCTGGCGGTGGCTGGGCAAAAACCATTTTGCAGAATGCGCGAGCCAAGGATGAGTTTTCAGCATTCTTTGCGCGTGAAGACGTGTTTGCACTGGGTGTCTGTAACGGCTGCCAGATGTTCTCCCAGCTTACTGAACTGATACCTGGCACGGGGCACTGGCCACGTTTTCATCGCAACTTGTCAGAGCAGTTTGAAGCGCGTTTTTCCAGTGTGGAGATTCTGGACTCGCCTTCAATATTGTTGCAGGGTATGCAAGGTTCTACATTGCCAATAGCGGTTGCTCATGGTGAAGGGCGCGCTGTCTTTAAGGATGGGCAACAGAAAGCAGCTGTGGATCAGGGATTGACCAGTTTGCGTTATATTGACCATTACGGCAACGCTACGGAAAAATACCCACTGAACCCAAATGGTTCTCCAGATGGCATAACCGGATTAACCACAGCAGATGGTCGTTTTACGATTATGATGCCACATCCTGAGCGCCTGTTCAGAAGTGTACAGTATTCGTGGAAAACAGATGACTGGGGTGAAGATGGCCCCTGGATGCGGATGTTTAGAAATGCCAGGGTATTTGTGGGCTGATAGCTTGTGCCTGGTGAGGCGTACTTGTTTGCGGTTTTACCGGATTGCATCCGGGCTACTTTTGATTCGGTGAAAATTAATGAGCTTGTATCCTGCCAAGCTCATCAAGTATGGATAAAACCAGTGTGCGTCCCTGTTGTGCCATCCCTTTGCACAGGACTTCGGCGTCTCGTTCGCCATCCAGAATAGTCTTCATGATTCCCCCCAGGCGGCGCATGTCTCCTCCAGCTCCACTCATTTGCTCTGCCATATTGGATAATAAGACTAGAGCCTGAGCGTTGCCTGTCGCGGCCTCATGGATCATGTGGGCTATTCCTGGTGCTGCCATGGCTGGGTCACCAGAGGCTGCATCATTACCAGGTAATGAGGCAGGGTTCTGGATGCCATCCAGAATGGCGAAGATAATCACTTTATCCTCTTCATCCATATTTCCCAGCTTGTCTTTACTACGTTCGCCAGCCAGTATTTTACGTATGGCGGCTACCAGATCAGTCCATCCATTGTTGGCACTGATGGTCAGAACATCTTCCAGTTTGGGTTTTAGTTCTGTTTGCTGTAGTGAGTGAACAACCAGCCTAATCAAACTCGCATGAGTTTGAATAATCTGTTGTGTTCGATCCGGGAAAGTGGATTGCATGGTTTTCTTTACATTTCTATATGTTCAAGTTTAGTTACATTAAGCCGTGACGCTTAAGTTTAGAACGTAATGTAGCACGGTTAATGCCCAGGCAGATAGCTGCTCTGGACTGATTGCCATGAGTGCGCTCCATAATGACTTGCAGCAGGGGTTTTTCTACTTCATCGAGAATTTGTCGATAAAGATTGGTTGGATCCTGGTCACCCAGTGCTGTTAAGTAATCTCGGGAGACGTTAGCTACGGTATCAGAAAGCAGGGAAGCCTGATTATCCGATAGAGATGTATGATTATTCATAAGTTTATACCTTCCTGTTTAGGGGCTTCGTTGGGGGGATTGTCAAGTACCTCTGCAAGCAGCTGTACTTGGGATTCTGGAGCGGTTGCTCCGAAGATTGTTCGCTTTTTTTCGGCAGGGATATGCAAACGGTCACAGTACCAGCCAATATGCTTGCGTGCGAGTCTGACACCCATTGTTTTGCCAAAGAAGCGATGAATATGGTTAATGTGTTCGATGATGACCTGTTTTTTTTCAGAAAATGCAAGGTCTGCTGGCATTTTTCCAGTTGCAAGCAAGGTATTGTAGCGTTGGAAAATCCAGGGCTGACCGTGAGTAATACGCCCCAGCATGAGGGCATCTGCTCCGGTATATTGCAGTGCGAAGGTCAGATCATCAGCATGGCGTAAATCACCATTAACGATAACCGGTATGTGTACAGCCTGTTTGACCCGCCTGACTGTTTCGTACTCCGCGTAGCCAGTATATGCATCCTGACGGGTTCTGCCGTGGATAGACAGGGCAGAAATATTGTTGTCTTCAGCAATCTTGGCGATTTCCAGTGCATTGCGGTTCTTTCGTGACCAGCCGGTGCGCATTTTCAGGGTTACAGGCACCGCTGCCTGTTCGGCTGTTCGGGTGACTGCCTTAATAATCGCTTTGGCCGCGGCTGGATCTTGCATGAGTGCGGAACCCGCAGCTTTGCTACAGACTTTCTTGGCGGGACATCCCATATTGATATCAATGATTTGAGCGCCTTTATCTATGCTTAGTCGGGCTGCTTCAGCCATCATCTGAGGATCTGTTCCAGCGATTTGCACACTGCGTGGTTCAGTTTCGTCTCGCTGTGGTAAACGCTGTGCTGATTTTTTTGAGTCCCATAATGAAATATCAGAGGTCAGCATTTCAGAAGTTGCAAGGCCAGCTCCAAATTGTTTGCAAAGGTGGCGGAAAGGCGGATCAGTAATGCCAGCCATGGGCGCCAAGAGCAGTTTGCTACTTAATGTGTAAGGACCTATTTGCATATAAGTTAGACAGTAACTATATAAAAAGTCAAAGGAAATTAAATTGAAAAGTCACAGCTTCCTTGCCTGGGTCTTTAATTTTCATTCTGAAATACAGCGTTTCATTCGGTGTAAACAGTTTTTTATCAGCCCTGTTTTTAGGTGTGTACTCTTCAGGGCGAAAGCGGCGCAGAGCGATCGTATGATTATTTTTATCTAAAAAGCTGACTTCGATTAAGGGTAATGGCTGTCCGTAAGACGCCGTGTTTCTCATTGTCGCCGTTATGATCAATGAGCCTGGCTCATTGGGATGTGCATAGACATTATGAGAGATGATTTCTATTTTGGTGGGGTCACGTTTTGGAGTAATGCTGCAGCCCAGTGTTTTACAAACGGAACGTGTAATCCCGGCAGTAGCTGGCTGGTGGGCTAGCCAGTTGCGCGACACATATAATGTTTGTAGAAAAAGAATGGTCACCAGACCCATACCAGCCCAAAGCATATATTTTCTCGCTCTATCCTGCGTGGGTGTGGTGGATTTAGCATTTCCCAAAGAGGGTTTCGTCGGGGTGTTATGCACAGAGCTGCCAGAGCTTTCTGTGCTCATTTTAGCGTTATTATATGTGCTTTTAGTAATTCCCTGAGCAAGATTGCTATCACTCCCATTACCAACTCCACCATGAGCCTTGGGGTTCTGTTCAAGCCCGCCAGAATCACCAGGCAATGTGCTACTTAATGAGTTCATTGCATTAAATATATGACCACACTCACCACAGCGCAATTGTCCGTGCGCGGTAGTGATTTCTTTCATGCTGACGCGAAAGATGGCTTCGCAATGTGGGCATTGTGTATACATGTTAAGTTAGTTCTGTCCTACAATGAACGTTAGCTGAGAAATTTCGTTGACACTCAGGTTTGTAAAATCCATCACTTATAAGCAAGATACTTTTAGGCAATTAGCTAAATATATTGATTGTTATTTTAGCAGTTCATGGTGATTTAAAAACAACAGATCATCTATAAAATTGACTCATTGATCTGGTTTTAGTCCAGAATATGCTGTTGCCCTTTGTTGTTTTAGTTCTAATATTAACCAGCTCTCTTTATTTGAGTCTAAATATTAGCCCTGGTTATGGTGACGAATTCCTGTGACCCGAAGCCATTCTTGTTCTGATGTGGTGGTAAGTTCGCTGAAAAAGGGGGTATATGCATCCACAATGGTTTGTTGTTGTTCCTTTAAGATGCCGGATAGCACAATGCTAGCCCCTGGCTTACTCAGTTGTGCCAGTTTTGGAGCTAATTCAGCGAGTGGTGCAGAGAGAATATTGGCAAGTACCAGGTCAACCTGTTGCTCTGGCATGCTCTCAGGCAAACAGGTTTCAATATAGTGATTATCAATATGGTTATTGCGCATATTGTCCTGTGTCGCGGTTAATGCCTGTTCATCAATATCAGTGGCAATAACATGCTGTGCCCCTAGCTTGATAGCTGCAATAGCAAGTATCCCTGAGCCGCAGCCGTAGTCAATAACAGTTAAGCCTTTGGGTGGGTGCTGATCAAGCCATTCAAGGCAAAGTGCAGTGGTAGGATGGGTACCAGTACCGAAGGCAAGCCCTGGATCCAGCAGTATTTGTGTGCTGCCATCTTGAGGAGGAGTAATATGTGAAGGATAAATCCATAAATTGTCGCCAAACTTCATGGGGTGGTAGTTATCCATCCAGCAACGCTCCCATTGCTGATCCTCAAGTGTTTCAATATGCAAGCTTATCTGTTCAGGAAAGTGTTGCTGAAGTTTGTGTATCAGTGGTGTCAGGTTTACATCAGCTGCAAACAGTCCAGTGATGATTAGTTCATCCCAGAGAGGTGTTTCGCCGGGCAGGGGTTCCAGCACCGGGGTATCTTTTGCATCCTGATAGGTGACCGAAGCCGCGCCATTTTCTTCCAGCAACTGACTAACAGCCGCTTCATGTTGTCTGGATGTTTGACACAGTAGCTGTTGCCAACTCATGCGCACAGGCTCAGGATGCCTCTTCCTTGAGCATGTGTTCCAGATGGTGGATGCTGGCACCGCCTTTCTGGAATTCGGGATCATCAAGGATCTTCAGATGCAGAGGGATATTGGTTTTAATGCCTTCAATAATCATCTCTGTTAATGCGCCACGCATTCTGGCAATGGCAGTTTCCCTGTCTTCGCCATGTGTAATCAGCTTGCCAATCATGGAGTCATAGTTGGGTGGTACGGAATAATCAGCGTAAATATGCGAATCAACCCGGACACCAAGCCCGCCGGGGACGTGATAACGCGTAATTTTACCTGGAGAGGGCAGAAAGCTGACGGGGTCTTCTGCATTGATTCTGCACTCGATAGCATGACCTCGTGGTCGGATATTGTCAGGTAAATCCAGAACTTCTCCGGCGGCAATTTTGATTTGCTGCTTAACCAGATCGATACCCGTGATTTGTTCTGTGACAGTATGTTCAACCTGTAAACGGGTATTCATCTCAATAAAATAGAACTCGCCGTTTTCATAGAGAAATTCGAAAGTACCTGCGCCATGGTAATCAATCGTTTTACAGGCTTCGGCAAGTGTTTTGCCCAGTTTTTCCCGCTCTTCGACAGGCAGACCGGGTGCAGGAGCCTCTTCGACGACTTTTTGATGGCGTCTCTGCATGGAGCAGTCACGCTCACACAAGTGCACGGCATTACCATGTTTGTCAGAAAGTACCTGAAACTCAATATGCCTGGGGGTTGTAAGGAATTTCTCCATATACAGCACATCATTGCCAAAGGCTGCTTTCGCCTCTGTTTGTGTCAGGGTAATGGCTTCCATCAGGTCTTCTTCTTTTTCAATCACCCGCATACCGCGTCCACCACCACCACTGGTAGCTTTAATGATGACGGGATAGCCAATCTCTTGCGCCATCTTTTTAACTTCAGCTTCATCCTCCGGAATTGCACCATCGGAGCCGGGCACACAGGGAACATTCGCCTTGATCATGGCTTCCTTGGCACAGATTTTATCCCCCATCAGGCGGATAGTTTCTGCTTTGGGACCAATGAAAATAAAGCCACTGGAGACAACACGTTCAGCAAAATCGGCATTTTCAGACAAAAAACCGTAGCCAGGGTGAATAGCGTCTGCATTCGTTAGCTCGGCAGCACTGATAATGGCAGGAATATTCAGGTAGCTCTCACTCGATGGGGCAGGACCGATACAGACGGATTCATCCGCAAGCCGCACATGTTTTAAATCGCGATCAGCGGTAGAGTGAATGGCAACAGTTTTAATGCCCATTTCTCGACAGGCACGTAGTACGCGAAGAGCGATTTCCCCGCGGTTTGCAATCAGGACTTTTTTTATCATAAGTTTTTCCGCTAGCAGGTGACGATCCGTTGTTACAGGAGTATGGGGCTATGCGCAGGTTATTTTTCCCGTTGTTACCCGATACTGTTATCCCATAACAGTGAACCCGTAAAGTTGCTGTTACTCAATAATGATTAAAGGTTGGCCAAATTCTACAGGCTGTTCATTTTCAACCAGAATGGCTTTAATGGTGCCAGCTTTATCAGATTCAATCTGGTTTAGCATTTTCATGGCTTCAATAATACATAGCGTAGTGCCAACAGTGACCGCATCCCCTACTTCAACAAAAGGTTTGCTGCCGGGTGAGGCAGCGCGGTAAAAAGTGCCGACCATCGGAGATGTAATCTGGTGACCACCGGGTACATCATTCTCTGCATCTGCTGTATTGGCAGCAGGCTCAGGATCTACCGGGGCTGGAGCTGTGGGCAGAGCTGCTGGCATCGGAGGTGCAGCAGGAGCCGGGGGCATTGCAGGAGCAATGGCAGAAGCTTTGGATATGCGGACGGATTCTTCGCCTTCTATTATTTCAATTTCTGCAATATCGCTATTTTCAATGAGATCGATTAATTTTTTTACTTTTCTTACATCCATCTTTATTCCTGTCAGGTTGGTGTGTTAGGGAAGCCAGGATGCTACCTGTTCAGTCGTTACTTCCTTATAATCACTAAGTTTTGGGAGTTCGGTTTTCAATTATTTCAAAAGCTGCTTGAAGCGCAAGTTTGTATCCTTTTGCTCCTAGTCCGAGAATGACACCTTCTGCAATATCAGAGAAATAGGAATGATGTCGAAAATTTTCCCTTTGGTGGATATTGGATAAATGGACCTCGATAAAAGGAATATTTACTCCTAATAAGGCATCACGTAATGCGATACTGGTATGTGTAAAAGCAGCGGGGTTAATAAGAATAAAATCAATGTGTTCATCGTATGCCTGATGAATACGGTCTATCAGTTCATGTTCAGCATTGCTCTGAAAAAAACTGAGTTGATGCTGTTGTTTCTTTGCCTGTTCCTGTAACGCAGATTCAATGTCAGCAAGACGCCTGTTTCCATATTTATCTGGTTCGCGGGTTCCTAACAAATTCAGGTTAGGGCCATTGATAAGCAGGATTTTTGACATGTAGTCATCTCGCGTTGGTTGTTTCTAAGCTGTTTGGGCTTAAAGCATTATCTTGGTTACTGTGAGTTTACAACAGTTCACAGCAAGAAAACGATATTTCGCGGATTTTACACATGAAAGGATAGCTATACCAGCGTTGATCTCATACCCTCAAGCACTAAAATTTTTAGTGAACAGGTTTTCAGGAAGCTGCAAACACAAACTTGGGAGTAATACGGGGTGAAAAGTGGCTGTCAGGAAAGACTTGGGAGGTCAGAAAAAAACAGGCTGGTAACGTCAAGTTAGCAGCCTGTTTAATTAGTGCTACAAGCGGCATAGCCAGATATGAATATGCCACCTGAAGGTATTACAATTCAGCCGTAACAAGTATTGAGCTCTGCATGAATTCAATACTTACTGTGTGGCTGAGTATCTACTACTTGTTATGCCTTCTTTGCTGATAACGCTTCAGTGCATCACGAGTTTCTGCGTTAATTACACCATTAATAGGTCCTTTATAAAGTCCTTTTGCTTTCAACTTGCGTTGTAGCGCGCCGATATTAATAGAAGAAGAGCTTCTGGGCTTTTGGCAGCTGTATTTATGATGATGGTTTCTGTTCTTGTACTTGTGTGTATGAGTAATAGAGTTAGTACAACGTGGAATAGCTGGATGTGTGTGAGTCCAGCGGTTAGCATGTGATACCTTCGCAGGAGCTGGTGGAGTAGGTTTGGCAGTAGTAGCAACTGGTTCGACTTTGGGGGCATTACACTCAGGGCATTCCTTGGTAATCTGCTCAGGTGAAACTTGCTGTGAAGAGCCTGCGACCTGTTGTGAAGAACCGGCAACTTGCTGTGAAGAGCCTGCAACCTGTGATGAATCACCTGATACCTGTTGTTGACTACACCCTGTTAGTGTCAGTATGAGCGATGCGCAACCGATAGCGGTTTTAGTAATATTATTCATGATAACCTCTTTTTGTTAGATCATGTTAGTAAATGGAAATAATAGGTTGAACAGGTAATGTTTGTGTTTCACTATTCCTGCTCAAAGTTTCTGTCTATGCGCTTGTTGAAGCTGTTCCGTATAGTCATGTGCTGATAGCCAGAACATTTCTAGATATGGCACATAGATAGTATCATTGTGTTGTAACTATGAGATAGTATATTTAGGTTGTTGCGTTCTTGCAACTTATTCTGATGAAGCTACTGTTTTGAAAGCTGTTTTAAGAGAGGGAGAGCAGAAGGTCAGCATGAAACTGCGTATTGAACAATTAGCCAGCTATTTGCAAGGGGCAGTAAACGAAGCTGAACAACGTATTTTTCTCCTTTCCGGGGATGAGCCACTGCAAATGATGGAAGCAGCAGATCAGGTACGTCAGTATGCCCTTTCGCTAGGCTTCGCGGAAAGAGATATTATTTCTCTGGAAGGTGCCAGGGCTGATTGGTCTGCGCTAGCAGCAGCCAGTGTTGAGCTTTCCCTGTTTAGCCAGAAAAAGATGCTCGATGTGCGTTTTGTGGGCAGTCAGCCGGGAGTGAATGGCAGCAAGGCTATCAGGGAATATGTAGAGAACATGCCTGCTGACCAGTTTTTATTATTGCAAACCGGCAAGCTGGATAAAAACAGCCGCAACAGTGCCTGGGTGAAGGCATTGGACAAGCATGGCGTGATGCTTCAGGTGTGGGAGTTATCCCCAGCCCAGACGCAGAGCTGGGTAGCAAAGCGCATGCGTGATAGTGGTTTGCAACCGACCCAGGATGCGGTGCATCTGCTGACCGAGCGCATTGAGGGGAATCTGCTGGCGGCTGACCAGGAGATAAAAAAGCTGGCACTGTTACATGCAGATGGAAACAATATTGATGTGGATTTGGTGATGCGATCTGTAGCTGACAGCTCACGGTTTACCGTGTTTGACCTGTCAGATGCCATCTTGCAGGGGGATTTGAAACGTCTGCACCACATCCTCAGCGTGTTACGCGAAGAAGACACACCATTGCCGCTGATTCTGTGGTCACTGGTAACCTTGTCACGACAATTACATGCCATGTGTGAGCGGGTACGTGCCGGAGAATCTGAAATGCAGGCGACAAAAATTGCCGGTTTTGTCCCCCGTGCACGACAGGCGATGTTTCCCGCTGCGATCAGGCGATTGCAGAGTGCCAACTGGTCCGCTATCCTGCATGGTCTTTTTAAACTTGAGGCAATGTCCAAAGGACAGGCAGAACCCCGCATCAGGGATGAATCCCGCGTCTGGGATACTGCGTTGGATATTGCTGTTTTTCTGTCAGGGAAACAGTTACTAACCGAGTAAAAACATCATGGATATCACCGCATATATAACCACAGTGGGACAACAGGCAAAAACCGCATCAGCTATTCTGGCAGGTGCAGAAGTCGCACAAAAAAATACCGCACTCCACGCCATTGCTGATGCACTGCTGGAAAACCGCCAGCAGTTACAGGCTGAGAACGAAAAAGACCTGCAAGCCGGAAAAGCCAAAGGGCTGGATGCTGCCATGCTGGATCGGCTGACGCTCACTGATGCAGGAATCGAAAGCATGGCAGAAGGCTTGCGACAGATTGCTGCCCTGCCTGATCCAGTGGGCAGTATTTCTGATCTGGATTATCGACCATCCGGCATTCAGGTTGGCAGAATGCGTGTGCCGCTCGGTGTGATCGGCATCATTTATGAATCCCGTCCCAATGTGACAGCCGATGCTGCGGGCTTGTGCCTGAAGTCAGGCAATGCAGCCGTGTTACGTGGTGGCTCTGAGGCAATTCACTCCAATCAGGCAATCGCCAAATGTATCCAGCAGGGACTGAAAGCCGCCGCCTTGCCAGCCGAATGTGTGCAGGTGATTGAAACCACCGAACGCACAGCCGTGGGCGAGATACTGCGCGCCAAACAATATATAGATGTCATTATCCCGCGTGGCGGCAAAGGGCTGATTGCCAGAGTATCTGAAGAATCATTGATTCCGGTAATCAAGCATTTAGATGGTATCTGCCACGTCTATGTAGATGATCAGGCCGATTTTGCCAAAGCCAGCGAAGTTGCCTATAACGCCAAAACACATCGCTATGGTGTGTGCAATGCCATGGAAACCTTGCTTGTGGCGGAATCGGTGGCGGCAGACTTCCTGCCTCCTCTGGCAGAGCGTTATGCCGAAGCCGGGGTCGAATTACGTGGTTGTGAAAAAACCGTAGCCATATTGCCAGCATGCAAGCCAGCGACAGAGGAAGACTGGCAGGCTGAATACCTGGCTCCCATACTGGCAATCCGCATCGTCAATGATATGTCAGAAGCAATCGCCCATATTAACCAGTACGGCTCGCATCATACTGACAGCATTATTACCGAGAACTACAGCAAGGCACGGCAATTCCTGCGCGAGGTGGATTCCAGTTCCGTCATGGTCAATGCCTCGACCCGCTTTGCCGATGGATTTGAATATGGTCTGGGTGCCGAAATCGGCATCAGCACCGACAAACTGCATGCACGCGGTCCCGTTGGGCTGGAAGGGCTGACCACGCTGAAATATATCGTCCTGGGTGATGGGCATATCCGCGTATGATCGGCATTATGGGTGGCTCTTTTGACCCCATCCACTTTGGACATCTACGCCCCGCACTGGAGATTGCCGAAAAGCTTGCCCTGCGCGAAGTCCGTTTTCTGCCAGCTGGTCTGGCTCCATTAAAAGATGCCCCGCATCTGGCAGCGCAGCACCGCCTGGAAATGCTGCGATGTGCAATTGCCGGGCAGCCACTGTTCCGCGTAGATGCGCGGGAACTGGATCGGCAGGGTACTTCCTGGACCGTAGATACCCTGCGCGAACTGACGGCTGAATCACCTGATGAAACTTTTGTATTTATGCTGGGCGCTGATGCCTTTGCACAATTTAAGCAGTGGAAAGACTGGCAAACTATCTTACAATTGGTACATCTGGTCGTGTCACATCGTCCTGGTCATGAGATTGACCGATCACAATGGCAGCAGGCGCACTGGGCGCAGGATGTTAGCAGTTTGCACAACCAGCGCAGTGGGAAAATCCTCCCTGTGGCAGTGACACAACTGGAAATCTCATCTACTTTTATAAGAGAGCAACTTGCCAAAGCACGCAAGATTGATTTTTTGTTACCCGAAAAGGTAAACCGTTATATACAGGAGAATAATTTATATCGTTAGCACAAAGCTGGTGATATGTTATTGATAATGAATACAAAGAAAACAAGCGATCTGGCCCTGAAAGTGCTGGATGATATGAAGGCACAGGATATCCGGGTACTGGATGTCAGTGAAAAATCCACCATTACCGAAGTCATGATCATTGCCACAGGTACATCCAGCAGGCATGTCAAAGCCATTGCAGACAATGTCGCGCTGGAGGCAAAAAAGCAGGGCAAACCTCCGCTGGGAGTAGAAGGTGAGCAAGGATCAGACTGGGTGCTGGTAGACCTGGATGACGTGGTAGTCCATATCATGCTGCAACAAACCCGCGACTTTTATAACCTGGAAAAACTTTGGGAAACTGAAACAGTTCACGAACAGAGCTAGTCGTCAGCAATTTATGGAGATACACTTACTAGCCATCGGCACAAAAATGCCAGACTGGGTCAACAAAGGCTATGCAGAATATGCCGGGCGACTCAGTGGCAAAAGCTGCAAAGCACGTTTACTGCTCAAAGAAATACCTGCCGAGAAGCGTGTTAAAAACAGCGACATCAAAAAGCTGCGCGAGAAGGAATCCGGCAAGCTCATCAACGCCATTCCAGCAGGTAGTCATATCGTCGCACTGGATGTACTCGGACAACCCTGGAGTACCGAAAAACTGGCAAGTCACATGGAAAACTGGATGATGTCGGGCAAAAACATCGCACTACTTGTCGGCGGTCCCGAAGGCATGACCAGGGAATGTGTGCAACAAGCTGACCAGGTCTGGTCACTATCGCCACTTACCTTTCCCCATCCACTGGTTCGCGTGATTCTCGCAGAACAGCTCTATCGTGCCTGGAGCATCACCGAAAACCACCCCTATCATCGCGCCGGCTAACAGGGAGCCTTCAGGAATGCACATTATCTTGGCCTCCGCCTCACCTCGTCGCCGTGAATTGCTTGACCAGATTGGAATTAGCTATGATGTAATGCCTGTTGATATTGATGAAACAGTGCAGACAGGCGAATCCCCACAAGAATTGGTACAACGACTGGCATTGCAAAAAGCCGAAGCCGCCTGGCAGATATCCGATAAAAAACAGCCCGTACTGGGCGCTGATACACTGGGAGTGCTGGATTCGGAATTGCTTGTAAAACCGGAAAATTATGCGCATGCTTATCGTATGTTAAAAAAGATGTCCGGTCGCTCTCATAAAATTTTGTCAGCCGTTGCAATTCGGCATGCAGATGGACATGATAGCCGCCTGAATGTCAGCACGGTCACCTTCAAGCCATTAAGTGATGCCGAAATAGAAGCATACTGGGCAAGTGGTGAACCGCAGGACAAGGCGGGAGCATACGCCATACAAGGGTACGCTGCCGTTTTTATCGAGCGCATTGAGGGTTCATATTCCGGCGTAATGGGCTTGCCCCTGTATGAAACCTGGGCACTACTTTCGAGACTAAATAATAATGAATGCTGAATTACTCATAAATGTCACACCACAGGAGTCGCGTGTAGCCTTACTCAACAATGGTATTTTGCAGGAAGTACATATTGAAAGGTCATCACACCAGGGGATAGTGGGAAATATCTACAAGGGCAAAGTGAGTCGTGTACTGCCCGGTATGGAGGCTGCATTTATTAATATTGGGCTGGAAAAAGCGGCCTTTCTGCATGCTTCCGATTTAACCCCCAAATTCAAGGATGT
>JALVFC010000096.1 GCA_027030285.1 Thiotrichaceae bacterium
ACAGCTACCTGGGGGCAGATCAGACCGGAATTTATCAGCTTGCCGTGCAGTTTGTTGATATGATGATGATTATCTCATACGCAGCCATGACCGTATTACAGGGCGAAGCATCAAGGAGGGGGGTGCATGGTGTGTGGCCTTTCCAGAAAAAGATTATTTTTCTCACCACAGGGGCTTTGGTCATTGCTACCGTAGTTCTGTCTTACACAGCAAAATGGTGGCTAATCTGGTTTGCAGGTGAGCAGTTTGCCCCGTCTGTAGGCATCTTTCAGATGTTGGTGCTTTCGGTTATCCCCTTCACCCTTAAAGCCATTATGATGAGCGTGCAATGGATCGCCAGGGGCTGGTTCCTGCAACTATCACTCTTTTCCATACTAATGGGGGTGGTTAATATCGGACTCAATGCCTATCTCATCCCAAAATTTGGTGTTTATGGAGCTGTTGCTGCCACCCTGCTGACGGCAACCCTGGTCTTTCTTATGAATGTCATTGCTTTTCTCTATGTTGAATATGATGTGGAACGAAATATCCACAATGCTGACCTGCAACAGGAAAACGATAATGAAAACACTGACAGCCCTATTGTTTATCCGGACTCGAGATAACGGCCGATTAGTCTTTCTTGCTCCAAATATGCTCATTCACTGCTGTTTTCTTGTCACCTCTCTCATTATCATCTTCATCCGTCACTTTTTTTACAGCGGCTGGAGATGTTCGTTGTTTTCCCAGCCTAGACTGTTTTTTGGAACACTGATTTTTTCGGAACTTTTTCTTTCCTTTACGCTTTTTTCCGGTTTGTTTCCCAGCCTTTTTTCTGGAATTTGTTTTAGGTGGCGGCGGAGCTTCAGCACTTGCCTCAAAGCCAGGCACTTGTTCCCGCTCCAACCGCATGCCATTTCTTTTCTCGATGACGGCAAAATGCGCATACTCATGGTGTGATATTAGCGAAATAGCCTGCCCCGTTCTGCCTGCACGTCCAGTTCTTCCTATGCGGTGAATGTAGTCATTTGGTGAGCGTGGTAATTCAAAATTAATCACACAGTCCAGAGACTCCACATCGATACCTCGTGAGGCAACATCGGTTGCTATCAGCACTCGGTACTTTTTGCTTTTAAACCCCGCCAGAACTTGCAAGCGTTCCTTTTGCGCTTTGTTTCCATGCAGAGCATAAGCAGCTAAACCCTGCTGAGTGAGTTTTTCTACAACACGATCACAGGTCTTTTTTGCACTGCAAAATACCAGAACCTGCCGCCAATCGTTAGCCTTTAGCAACTCTGCCAGCAGCGCATGCTTTTGATCATAATTAACGCAAACTACATGTTGCTCAATAAACCGCTCTGTCTGGTGATCGTGTTTTATAATCGTTGGCTTATGCAGAACCACTCTAACCAGCTCACGGATACTTTCAGGAAATGTTGCGGTAAACAAAAGGTGCTGACATTTTTTCGGCAGTAATTTGAAAATTGCTTCTACTTCACCTTTAAAATGTGCACTAACCAGGCGGTCTGCTTCATCCACCACCAATGTATGCAACTTATTGAAAGAGAACTCATCTGCAAGCTCCAACAGGCGACTGGGAGTAGCTACCAAAATATCAACACCATGGCGTACTGCCTTTTTTTGTGAGTTTGTTCTGACACCACCGTAAACGCTCAGACAGCGAACCTCGGGGCTAATATCACATGCCAGCCTGGTGACTTCCTGACGTACCTGTACCACCAGTTCACGAGTAGGTACCAGTATCAGCGCCTGTATGTACGGGCGCCTTGAACACTGCCTGCCATCAGTATGTCTTTGATCAATAAGTTTTTGTAGCAGTGGTAATACAAAGGCTGCTGTTTTTCCCGACCCGGTTTCAGCACTGACCAGCATATCTCCTCCTGCCAGTACGCCAGGAATCACATCACTCTGTATTTTTGTTGGACGCGCGTAATTTGCTTTTTTTACAGCAGTTAGCAGCACGGGAGATAATCCCATAAGACGGAATGTGTGATAATTGCTTTTCATAGCCACAAGTAGAGCACGTTACACCCGTTAATCAAAATAGTTTCAACCCCAACTCAGAATGCCGGAATTTTAATACAACCACAGCAGTTCCTACAAAATTGATGCTATCATCAACAAAACACCAGACTACTAAAAACGTTATATGAAAAAACTAAAAAACCTGTTTGATAATAACCAGGCCTGGGCACGCGCCATCAAAGAAAAAAATCCTGATTTTTTCACCGAACTGTCCAAACAGCAAACACCGGATTACCTGTGGATTGGCTGCTCGGATAGCCGAGTTCCTGAAAACAAGATTGTCGATTTACCCGCAGGTGAGATTTTTGTACACCGTAATATCGCTAATGTGGTGGTGCATACTGACCTGAATTCACTGTCAGTCATTCAATATGCGGTAGAAGTGCTGAAAGTAAAGCATATTATCGTCTGCGGTCACTATGGTTGTGGTGGTATCAAGGCTGCCATGGACAATAACAAGCATGGACTGATTGATAACTGGCTGCGGCACATCAAGGATGTACGACGTTTCCACGAGCACAAGCTGGAAGGGCTGTCCCACGAAGAAAAACTGGATCTGTTATGTGAGCTGAATGTTGTGGAACAGGTACGCAATATCTGCAACAGCACTATTGTACAAGATGCATGGGAACGGGGTTGCGAGCTGCATGTTCATGGCTGGGTCTATGATATTGCAAATGGTACCTTAAAGGATCTGGATGACTGCATTTCTTCAAATGCCCAATTAGCTGAGCGAAACTTGAAGCATCAATGAGAGCGACCTGCTACTCTTTATAAAGCGCCTCAATAATCGGACAGTCATCCATTGAATAACCCTGCCCCTTGCACTGCGCTACCATCTGGTTCAAACCTTCTTGTAGACGCTGTAGATCATTAATTTTCTGTTGCACTTCACGCGCCTGCTGCATTGCCATTGCCTTGATTTCCCCGCAATAATGATCCGGTTCATCAATAAATCGCAGTAGCTCGTGTATTTGTTCAATACCAAACCCCAATTCACGACTTCGGCGAATAAAATTCAGGCGTTTGACATATGGCAGTGTATAACTGCGATGCCCTCCCGGGGTACGCGGAGGCTCAGGCATAAGACCTGTTTTTTCATAGTAATGAACGGTTTCGACTTTACAACCAGCCTGTTTCGCAAGCTGCCCAATGGAGAAAAATTGCGTTGACATAAAAAACCTCTTGAAGCTGTAGTTACTATAGGTTCTATACTTGTTTGTATCAAATAACATACATCAATACATACTATGAAAATGACAACACCCCGCTGGACAGACAAACCATATCTCAGATGGCTCGCCCTTTTTGTGACCAGTGGAACACTGCTATGTTGCGCCCTGCCAATCCTGCTGGTGTCACTGGGGTTTGGTGCAGCGGTTGCCAGCCTGAATTACAACATTCCCGGACTGGTCTTTCTGGCAGAACACAAAATATGGACGTTAAGCCTGTCTGCGCTGCTACTGCTTATTCTCGCATGGGTGATCTGGCGACCCAACCAGAGTTGCCCTGCTGATCCGCAGCTTGCGGCTTTGTGTGAGCGGTCCAGACGCTGGAACAAACGTGTTTTCTGGGTGAGTGTTGTGATCTGGTGTATTGGTTTTTTTGCCAGTGTATTGTTATTACCATTAAGAAACCTGATAGGGTTTTAAGGAGTACAAAAATGAACATAAAACAATTTATTCTAGCTAGTCTGTTATACCTGTTATGGAGCTTTCCAGCCACATTTGCCAGAACCGTCGAAATCGATGTCTTTGGTATGACCTGTCCATTTTGTGTCGATAGCTTACAGCGAAAATTCAGCAAGATGGAGCATGTCAACAAGGTTGAAGTCAGCCTCAAACTGAAAAAGGTTCGCCTGCAAACCGAAGCCAATGCACCTGATCTGGACACCATCAAACAAGCGGTACTGGATGCTGGTTTTACGCCCACCAAAGTCACCATCGTAGATACTGACAACCCCCCTGCTGACGCAAACACAGAAGACACAGAAAACAATGAAAAATAGCTGGCGCAAGACCATTGGACTTAGCCTGCCCCTTGCTATGGTAAGCATTGGGCTATTCACCGCACAACTCAATGCAATGGGGCTACGCTCCTTCGTCGCCCTGCCAGTTGAAAAGGATGGCACAGTACTGCGGTTACAACTGGAACATACCGACCATGCAGACACAGATACCCTGATCACGAACGCCGCCTATGGTCTGAATGCAAAACAAACCCTGTTACTGGGTATGCCGTACCGCCTGTCACCAGCGGGAAGCAATCGCCAGGGAGATTTGTCCGTACTATTCCGACAAATGCTGCAACAACAAGACAGTCATACTGGCACCCACCGCCTTGGCTTGCTGGGCGGTGCCGTTATTCCAACCAGGAGCAAGCGTGATACTGCCCTGCAAAGCGGACTGGTGTATACCGCATTCAGCGGCAGAAATGAACTCGACATAGACGTACTCTATCAACTGGGTACAAATAACCGCATAGATAGCGCCCGCTTCGACCTATCCTGGCAATATC
>JALVFC010000097.1 GCA_027030285.1 Thiotrichaceae bacterium
CGTTGATATTTTGCGCAACACGAGCTTTTAGATGAGAGGGAGCTGCAGCCACATATTTATTCAGTGCCCGCTTACTCCGTTCAACAATATACTCTGCCTGCAAACCACGAGTCTGGTACAGATAGTCAATAAGCTGCTGTATCTGTGGCGTATGTTTAACCCGCTCCAGTTCCTGCTTTGTGTACCAGGGAGCACCCCGTGCGATAGCAAATTGCACCCAAGGCGGGGGCGCTGCTCCGCGTTGCGCCATATAACGAATCAAGCCAGGAAAGGTATCTCCAAAACGCTGCCTTCTACCGGGTGGATACCAGGTAAAGTGCCCAATACCCATCGCCGCAAAATCCTCTCCGTCGTTCCAGTGCACAAGCTTGTTTTTATCTCCACCTGCCTCATTGTTGAAAATCTTCTCGCCTATACGTAACATCTCTGCCGCATCAGGTCCCATATTAACCGGAATATGTCCACCAACCTCAGGGACAATGGGCTGAGCTTCAGGAATTTTGGCTCTCTGGAAAGCGTTGTGACTGCATGCACTCAGGATTAATGCTAAAGCAACGGTCAATCCAGAACGGATAATTTTTACCATGTGTTTTTCCTTGTGTGATTTCACTTCAAGATCTTTGACACTATGTTCTTGGGAGTCTCTGCTAAATGTAGCATTTCAAACTCAAACATGCATGTTTTAATTTTTACTATCGTAACAAATCAAGAATACTTTCATTGACATATCCATCTGCCGGGATACCCATATCTGTTTGCCAGGCGCGTAATGCTGCACGAGTGTTAGGACCAATTTTCCCATCAATCCCGTTGGTATCATAACCCAAAGCATTCAGCAGAAACTGTAAATCTCTTTTCTGGGTATAACTCAAAGGCACATCCTTGCGCGGCCACTCAGTGATAATTTCCTTGCCCCCCCGAATACGATCACCAAGATACCCCACCGCAAGTGCATAAGCATCAGCATTATTGTATTGCTTGATGACCTGAAAATTTTTGAAGGTAAGAAAGGCAGGACCTTTGTGACCAGCAGGTAGAAAAACTCTGGCCTCTTTTTCATCAAGGCTGTTTAATGGGCGACCATCAGCTCGAATCACTCCTTCTTTTGCCCATTCTGAAATAGGTAACCAGGTTGTTGGATCTGCCAGCGCCCAATCAAAAGCTTCTGGTAAGGTTACCTCTATACCCCAGGTCTGATCAGCCTTCCAGCCCGCTTCCTTCAGATAGTTAGCTGTAGAGGCAAACACATCGTCCATGCTGTTCCAGATATCTTTGCGATTATCCTTGTCGAAACTGACCGCAAACTTCTCATAAGTTGAGGGCATAAATTGGGTATGCCCCATGGCTCCAGCCCAGGAGCCTTTTAATTCATTCACTTTAAAGTGTTCATTCTGGATAATGCGTAAGGCAGCAACAAGCTCATCACGAAAGAATTTCTTGCGCTCTGATGCATAAGCAAGAGAAGCCAGAGAGTTCACCACGGAATAGTCACCAAAGTTCTTGCCATAACTGCTTTCCAGCCCCCAGATGGCGACAATATACTCCGGCTGAACACCATAAACTTTTTCTACTCGCTCCAGTAGCTCGCCATATTTAGCCAATAACCGACGCCCCGTCTGAACTCTTTTTTTGGAAACCGCCTTATCCAGATATTCCCACACCGATTTGGTAAATTCTGGCTGATATGAAATAAGTTTAACGACCTCAGTATCCAGTTCAACCCCTGGTAAAACCATGGCAAGTGTTTCTTTGCTGACACCATTTGCCAAAGCATACATCTTGAAGTTTTTTTTCCACTGAGAAAAAGTTTCTACCACCTTTTCCGGTTTAGTTTTGGCATCAGGTTCAGCTTTAGCCTCTAGTACAGTTCTAGTTTCCGGGACACTTGTAATTTTCGGTGCAGTTTCCAGATCCTCCGCCACAGTGAATGCAGAACAGCACAGGAACAGGGCTGCTAGCGAATACAGAAATATTGATTTTACCTTATAATACATGATTCTATACACACTCATCCGCATTGGCTCAGCTATGATACTTAGTGACCATACCTTAATCTTAACAAGACATCCCTGGCCGCATTCTTACGCAAATCTTCCCTGATCAAGCGCTCCTCTTCTATTTTTCCCAGAACAAATGCAGAATCGTAGATCTGTGTTCTGTCCAGATTAACTGTGCTGGCAGGTAACAACACCCGATTATCTTTGGCTGTTTTTGTGGAAAACGCAAAACTCAGGAAAATCAAATATTGTCGCACTTCACGGTTTTCACCATAACCAGCCACTCGCTTGCCTTCCTCATAACCTTCCACACTCAATATAGCTGTCGCCTGTTGAGGACTGGACACCAGATTACTACCTGCCCGCTCAAGTGCTTTTTTCAGGGCAAGAGCAAAAGGACTGTTGCTGGCTTGTCCCTCAAGGTAAATATTCTGATAAACCGCAGGCAGGGCTACACTGCCACGCAAATGAAAACTTTCGCCACTACAGGAGGATAAAAAGATGCCTGCTATCAGCAGTACAACAAGACCGGAATACCTGGGAAATAAAGATTTCAGGGAGAACTGAAGAGATACCTTATCATTATGATGCATAAAAAACCCTTTAACGTTTGCATCAGCCATTAGCGCGTCACCGAGATATGCCACAAAAGCACATCATGACAAACACTAACAGCCTATGCTCAACCTCTAATTCGCAACAATATTCACCAGTCGTCCGGGAACCACGATCACTTTACGCACCGTTGCTCCCTCAATAAAACGCTGCACATTCTCATTTTCCATCGCAAGCTGCTCGATGCTTTCTTTATCCGCATCTGCACTCACATCAATTTTCCCGCGCACCTTGCCATTCACCTGCACCACCATCTGGATCTTACTTAGTACCAGTGCAGACTCATCTACCTGAGGCCAGGACTCATCAACCACCAGTGTTTCATGTCCCAGCTCCTGCCATAATACTTGAGAAATATGCGGTGTAACAGGCGACAACATCAAGACAATGGTTTCCAGCACATTTTGCCTGAGCGCACGTGACTGCTCATCCATACCCTTCAGTTTAGTCAATTCATTCAAAAGTTCCATATTGGCAGCAATCGCCGTATTAAATGTAAAGCGCCGTGCCATATCATCGGTTACTTTCTGCAAGGTCTGATGCAGTTTACGACGCAAACCCTGTTGTGCATCATTGAGTGCATCAACATCCAGTTCAGCCGTAGTTCCACTATTGACATGCAGGGCAACCTGCCGCCACAGGCGATTTAAAAAACGCTGTGCGCCATCAACCCCGGAATCTGACCATTCCATACTCTGATCAGGCGGAGCGGCAAACATTGAGAACAGGCGCAGTGTGTCTGCGCCATAGCGCTCAATCATCAGCTCGGGATCCACGCCATTATTCTTCGACTTGGACATTTTGCTCATGCCCGCAGCAACCACCTCTTCATTGCTATCGCGCAGATAACTGCGAACCACTTTGCCTTTTGCATCACGCTCAACAGCGACATCCGCAGGAGCACACCATTGTTTGGCACCACCATCTGAATCCTTATAGAAGGTCTCGGCAAGTACCATGCCCTGCGTGAGCAGATTGGCAAAGGGCTCGTCTGAATGCACCAATCCTTCATCACGCATCAGCTTGTGGAAAAAACGTGCGTACAGCAAATGTAAAATGGCATGTTCAATACCACCAATATACTGATCAACCGGCAACCAGTAATCAGCACGCTCATCCAGCATTACCTGGTCATTATCTGGACAGGCATAACGGGCGTAATACCAGGAAGACTCAAAAAAAGTATCAAAAGTATCGGTTTCACGAGTGGCTGGCTTGCCACATGAGGGGCAGGTCGTTTCATAAAACTCGGGCATTTTTTTGATCGGAGAGCCACCCGTTTCATCAAACACCACCTCTTCAGGCAACACCACTGGCAAATCTTCATCAGGGACGGGTACAGCGCCACAATCATCACAATAAATCACCGGAATCGGGCAACCCCAGTAGCGCTGTCTTGACACTCCCCAGTCACGCAAACGGTAATTAATGGTTTTCTTGCCCCTGCCCTGCTTTTCCAGATATGCGGCAATCGCATCGAATGCTTCGGCAGATGTCAGCCCGCTAAACTCCCCCGAATCAAGCAATACCCCTTTCTCGGTAAATGCCTGCTCGCTAATATCAGCCTCACTGCCATCAGCAGGCGCAATCACCTGCTTGACAGGAATATCATAGGCTTTGGCAAACTCCCAGTCGCGCTGATCATGCGCAGGTACAGACATTACCGCACCAGAGCCATAAGACATCAGCACAAAGTTGGCAACCCAGATGGGCACCTGTTCACCCGTAATGGGGTGGATCGCCATACTTCCTGTTGCCATGCCTTTCTTTTCCATGGTCGCCAGATCCGCCTCAGCGGTTTTTACCTGCTTGCATTCTTCCAGAAAGTCGGCAAGCTGTGGATCGTTCTCAGCCGCCTGTTCTGCCAGCGGGTGCTGCGGCGCAACCGCGACATAGGTCA
>JALVFC010000098.1 GCA_027030285.1 Thiotrichaceae bacterium
TGTACAAGTCATGATCGAAGGTCCAGGGCATGTCCCCATGCAGATGATCAAGGAAAATATGGACAAGGAACAGGAAGACTGCTTTGAAGCACCCTTCTATACACTTGGCCCGCTGGTGACTGACATCGCACCCGGTTATGACCATATCACTTCCGGCATCGGTGCGGCGCAAATCGGCTGGTACGGAACCGCCATGCTGTGTTATGTCACCCCCAAGGAACACCTCGGCTTACCCAACAAGGAAGACGTGCGTGTGGGCATTATCACTTACAAAATTGCTGCCCATGCCGCCGACCTCGCCAAAGGTTTTCCCGGTGTGCAGGTGCGTGACAATGCCATGTCCAAGGCGCGTTTTGAGTTTCGCTGGGAAGACCAGTTCAACCTCGGCTTTGATCCGGACAGAGCGCGTGAATATCATGACGAAACCCTGCCCAAAGACTCAGCCAAGGTTGCGCACTTTTGCTCCATGTGTGGTCCGCATTTCTGCTCCATGAAGATCACCCAGGATGTGCGCGATTATGCCAATGAGCTGGGGGTAACAGAGAAAGAAGCACTGCAAAAAGGCATGCAGGAAAAATCGGTTGAATTTGTAGAAACAGGTGCCGAGATTTATAAAAAAGCCTGAGTGTGAAACCTGTGTGTCTTTTCCAGTAATCCTCATTCAGGACGTGCGGCTTTAGCCGCGCATTTAACGGCACTGTGGGTTGTGTGTTGGCGCGGCTAAAGCCGCTCGTCCTGCGAGTGGCAGGCACTTCGCTATGAGGTGTTAATAAATAACCACGCATAACATGCTGATAGAGAATATAATTAGCTTCTTTACTTCAAGAACGCCTGGAAATGAAACAGCT
This sequence comes from Thiotrichaceae bacterium, assembly GCA_027030285.1. Taxonomy (GTDB): domain Bacteria; phylum Pseudomonadota; class Gammaproteobacteria; order Thiotrichales; family Thiotrichaceae; genus HyVt-477. Next base: position 849 of record JALVFC010000098.1, read on the forward strand.
TTTCCTCTTCATTAGCTCTGTACTACTGCTGAATACCCCTTTATACGCAGATACCATTGATCTTTTTATTATGGCAGGTCAATCCAATATGCAGGGCTGGCGAAGTGATGCTGCACATTACCCGCCTGATCCGGCGCACATCGACCAGCAGATTCCCTTTTACTACAAGGCAGTTGGTTATGGTTCAACGCAGCTAAAGTGGGAGGTTCTGGAGCCGCAGCAAGGACACTTTCCAGCAGGGCATTTTGGTCCGGAAGTAACCTTTGCCCGAACCGCTTTTCATTTTGGCTACCATCCTGCCATTTTTAAATACAGCTCCGGTGGTTCCAGCCTCAAGTCAGACTGGAAAACAGCCGGGCAGCACGGGCAATATGACGATATGGTGAAGCATCTTAAATTCGCCATCCATAACATGGAAGCACAGGGGCATCATGTGATACCGCGTGCTATTATCTGGATCCAGGGCGAAAGTGACGCTGAAGATGCACAATTGGCACATGATTATTACTGGCGGCTGAAAAATATGCTCAATCACCTGAGGCGTGTTGTATTACGACACCCACACCTGCCAGTTGTGCTAAGCGTGGATGAGATGCACCCCCAGGTACAGCAGCATCCCGAAGTGGTGAAAGCCCAGCAACAACTGGCAAGGGAAGATCACAGTATACGGTTTTTTTCCATGCGTGGTCTGCAAAAATACGATGTCACGCATTTGACAGCAAAAGGAACTATTTTACAGGGGAAACGTGCTTATTATGCTTTTCAGCAAATTGTTGCTGGTCATTAGCTTTCCCTCCTAGATCCGATCTCCTGAACGCTCAGCACTTAGCTTGATCAGCTCAATAAATTGATTGAAATTATTTCTTGGCTGAGTCTGGATCAAAGCAATAAAGTTATCCATATCAAAATTGCTGTAATATGTGCCAGGCTTGGTTTTGACCTGCCGGTTATCCTTGATCGTCACATTACTCTGAGCCCCTGCCACCACATTACCGTACTGATAGGATGAACCGCCACTAAAACCAATCACATAAATATTGGTGCCTCCCCCCAGGCGCAAAGGTAATAACTCAATCTCGGTCTGGCTACCATCGCTATTGCGTAAATCAAGTGTTCCAGACAGGTAGCCAAGAATCGTAATACCATGCCTGCTTTGCGTATCCACGCTGATATTTTCAAAATGCAGACTTTCATAGGCACCATCACTGGAGAAAATCCCCTGTAGCGAGCCGGGTGACTGGATAGTGATATCTTTCAATGTGACATCTTTAAGCATTGCTCCGGCATACTGGCTCCAGCTTCTGGATATCCGGGGCTCCTGCGGAATCAGCTGAAACGCATCACGGTGCGCAACATGCTTAAAAGAAGGCAAAATTCGCTCAGCCGGATTACCATTAAAGTCATTAATCATTTTAACCAGCCTGTCAAACTCAGGCACAAACGGCGTATCGAAAATGGCATCCTTGACGGTATAGCCTTGCAGTATAATATTGGAAACACTGATATTCATGGCATCCAGTATAAAAGGCTGGTTGATAAGCGAGCCCGCCGGTGGCGGAGTAGTATTACCAATGATTCTATACAGCGGCCAGGGTCTGCCATTGCGGTTAGGCAAGTGTCTGAAGCGCGGATCCTGTAATAGATATCTGAAAATAGCGTTATGTGCGATATCAATGCGCCGACCACTATTGCTTTGCCGAAATTTAATAGCAATCTCCTTGATAGCCAGCGGGATTTGTTCTGCGCCAGCAGGCGGAGAGGGCGGTGTTGGTGTATTGCCAGGGCTGGTATCGTTGTTGCCGGAGCCGGCTGAAGCTCCACCTCCGCCAGCAGTTCCCTGACCACGCAGGCGTTTTAGCTCTGCCAGTTCACTCTGTACTATTTGTTCATATTTCTGTACACCCGCCTGATTGCCTGCCTGCCGATGCCGCTCAAGAATGCGCCGGTCGCGCCTTATTTCGTTCAACAAAACCCGAATCCGGCGGTTATTGTTGCCAACCGGGGTAGCAGGGGCTTGCTGACGACCTTGCAGCTGTGCCAGCCTGGTCCGTTCATTGCGCAGGATATTCTCGTATTTTTTAATACCGGGGATATTATTATTGGCTTTATGAGTTTCCAGAATACGACTGTCACGGGCGATTTCATTCATCAGCACCCTGATTTTTTTCTGGATACGTGGCGACAGCCCTGTCTCCATAGCGCGTACCACAACCAGAGGGTGTTGCTGGAGCTCTTTACGCTCAATATTCAACGCCTGAATCTTTTCCAGATACCTGCGCTCCAGTCTCCATTTCTGTTGCCGATTGGCAGTGCGAGCCATATTTTTATATTTTTTGATTTCCCGTCCAATCTGCCTGATTCGTTCTCTGTTATTCATGATGCACTCACCTCGCTCGCCTGTTGAACCTGAACCCGTAGCAAATCAGGGTTAACTCAGATACTCATCTACAATACTAGCTAATCGCTCAACCAGATACAAAGGTAATGACAATAAGGGGGATTCAACAGCGGTTTTCTTCTTTTTTTGCTGTATGGTTGTTTTTATGTTGTCTATTGAGGGGAGAGAAGCATCAAGTCTGATAGCTAAAGGAGGTTGTTTTCCCTCCATAAACTGATGCAGTGATTTCAGGCTTCCCGTTGCACCGGTCTTAACCTCAATGGAGATAATCCTAAAATCCTCAGTTGACCGCTGCGACTAAATATCATGCCTATGATATTACAGGAAAGTAGTACTTGTTTAAGTAATCGCTATGTATTATTTACTGCACACCGCCTGAGAGGCCGCATAAGCCGGGTTATTTTCAACAGCCTGTAAAGTACCGTTCCCTCGGGGGCTGGACGTAATTACGGTAGTTACTTCCTGTTTTTCTTCATCAGATGTTCATAGCGCGGGGTTTCCTGAAATACGCTTTTGTATTGCTCCATATGTTCTCTGAGCATTTTGCCAAATTCTTCGTTGTAGTATGCGATTGCGTTGTCAATATTATCTTCGTAGCTTGTTTTTGATTCAGCCATGGATGCTGTTATAAACGCGCAAAAGCGGGCTGTGCCGTAGAGCATGGAGGCGTTTACCAGTGGGTTCTGGGTGGTTTCGCAGTGTTGGTTGGCAAGGTCGATAAAGGAGTCGGCCATCTGGATAAATTTTTTGTTGTCATCTTGCTCGGGGGTGCTGTTGCTTTCATTCATGGTGTCATAATCCTTGTAAATGTGCCCTATTGTCGGTGATTCATGCTGATAAAAGCAAGCGGTGTTGGGATTGTGATTACGAATGGACTATTATACGCCTTTTATGTAACGACTCAGTGTGTGTAGTGGAGGCTAGCTTCATGCTGAGTAGTTGCCTTTTATTAACATTACCCCGGTTTGTTATTCATGCTAATTCTTCCTGGTAGCGATGCCTTATCTGCGTTTCGCAAGCAAAAATTATTGTCTGTCATGCAGGAGTCTGTTCCTTCTGTGACACAGCTTGGTGCCAGTTTTCAGCACTTTATTAAATCTGCCAGAGAGCTGTCTGAGGGCGAACAGCTCCAGCTCGAAAAGCTGCTGGATTATGGTGAGATCAGCCATGATGCGGCTGCCAGTGGTGAGCTGTTTCTGGTGACGCCGCGTCCGGGGACGATTTCCCCGTGGTCAAGCAAGGCGACGGATATT
>JALVFC010000099.1 GCA_027030285.1 Thiotrichaceae bacterium
TGTTTGTTACGCTGAGTAGTTACTGCTAAGTTTACTGAAAAACAGGAAAAAAGTATGGCTTCATTAGAGGAACTTGTCACCTATACCAATCAGCTACTGCAAATTGACAGCTTTAAAGACTATGCTCCTAATGGTTTACAGATTGAAGGTGGTGAGATTGTGGACAGTCTGGTTGCAGGGGTGACAGCATCTGAGGCATTAATTGATGTCGCTATTGAACAGCAGGCAGATGCAATTCTGGTGCATCATGGTTATTTCTGGAAAGGAGAAAATCCTTGCCTCACAGGAATGAAGGGGCGTCGAATCCGTAAACTGGTTAAACATGATATAAGCTTACTGGGATATCACTTGCCTCTTGATGCACATCAAGAATTGGGCAATAACACACAACTCGCAAAATTACTTGGTTTACTTGTAGAAGGTGTGATGGATGAGCAGGGGGTTGGTAATGTTGGGACGCTTGAGAAACCTTGCTCGCTGGATGTTTTCACACAGCGCGTAGCTTCAGTATTACAGCGCGAACCACTGGTGATTGCAGCAGGTGACCACCCGGTTAAACGCATTGCCTGGTGTAGCGGAGGGGCACAGAAATATCTGCAAAAAGCAGCGGATATGGGCGCAGACACGTATTTAAGCGGGGAAATATCAGAAAATACTGTCCATGAGGCCAGGGAGTTAGGTGTTCACTATATCGCTGCCGGACATCATGCCACAGAACGGTATGGAATACAGGCACTTGGCGAACATCTGCAGAGTAAATTTGCACTACAATACCAGTTCGTTGATATTGATAACCCTGTCTGATAGGGAGTCACAATTTCCCACAGAAAAAAACAGGATAATTATTAGAGAATGCTAATTTTAGCTTGACCTTAATGCGCTGTTAAGCCATTCTATTGCGCTTTATAAGAGGGCTGAATCTGTCCTTCACGCACGATGCTTGGCTGTCTGTTTCCTCAACGGTTTATGTGTGTTAAAGCGTGTGTAAAACAAGTTTTAGTAACTACTCAGCTTACTCTCTATTTTTCCTAGGAGCTGTGTTGAAAATGTTCATTTATAGGCTTATAAACTATGCGTTTTCGCTTTGCTCTTGAGCAAAATTGAGAGTAATCCGAGCAGTTGCACTTTATTAAAGCTTTCATATTTTTCGGGAGTAATTTTTCTATGGAAAACTCTGAAGTAGATAAGGGGCGTCGACGCTTCCTGATTGGCGCAACCTCTGTGGTTGGTGCTGTAGGAACAGCCGCCATGGCCGCCCCCTTTCTGAATTCTTGGAACCCCAGTGAGCGGGCCAAGGCTGCGGGTGCACCGGCTGAGGTGAATTTAAGCAAGGTTCAGGAGGGGCAATTAGTCCGCGTTATCTGGCGTAAAAAGCCTGTGTGGATTGTAAACCGTACCAAGGAAATGCTGGATAATCTGCCCTCTAATGATCCACTATTAAAAGACCCTGGGTCAGAAGTAGCAACACAGCAGCCAGACTATGCCAAGAACCCGTTCCGAACGCGCGAAGGAAAAGAAAAGTTTCTGGTATTAATCGGCATCTGTACACACCTGGGTTGTTCACCGACATATCGTCCTGAGCTGGCTCCTCCGGATCTGGGGGCTGACTGGAAAGGTGGCTGGTATTGCCCTTGTCATGGTTCCAGATTCGATTTGGCAGGTCGTGTATTCAAAAACGTACCTGCACCCACTAACCTGGTGGTTCCCGTCTATTCATACAAGAATGAGAACACAATATTGATTGGTCTGGATGAAAATGGGGAGGCAGCATGATGCAAGGTTTATTAAATTGGATTGATGCCCGTTTCCCGTTGACGAAAGTGTGGAATGAGCATCTGGCAGAATATTATGCACCAAAGAATTTTAACTTCTGGTATTTCTTTGGTTCACTGGCGCTACTGGTACTGGTCATACAGATTGTCAGTGGTATCTTCCTGACTATGCACTACAAGCCTGATGCAGAGATGGCATATGCGTCTGTGGAATATATTATGCGTGATGTGCCAGGTGGCTGGTTTATCCGTTATATGCATTCTACAGGAGCCTCGGCATTCTTTATTGTGGTTTATCTGCACATGTTTCGCGGGTTGATCTACGGTTCTTATAAAGGTCCCCGTGAGCTGGTTTGGCTGATTGGTATGGCGATTTATCTGGCGCTTATGGCAGAAGCCTTTATGGGGTATTTGCTGCCCTGGGGTAACATGTCTTACTGGGGAGCACAGGTAATTATCAATCTGTTTAATACCATTCCTGTTATTGGTAGTGATGTTTCAACCTGGATTCGTGGTGACTATGTTATCGCAGATGCGACTTTGAATCGTTTGTTTGCGCTACATGTGGCTGCTTTGCCTTTAGTCCTGGTGGCGCTGGTTTTTGTACATATCGTTGCACTGCATGTGGTAGGTTCTAACAACCCTGATGGCGTAGAGATCAAGAAACTGAAAGACGAGAATGGTATTCCACTTGATGGTATTCCCTTCCACCCTTACTACACAGTAAAGGATATTGTGGGTGTTGGTGTCTTCCTGCTGGTTTTCTTTGCCATTATCTTCTTTGGACCTGAAATGGGTGGTTATTTCCTTGAGCATGCCAACTTTGAGCCTGCGAACCCGCTGAAAACACCTGAGCATATTGCTCCGGTCTGGTACTTCACTCCTTTCTATACTGTCTTGCGTGCTGTAACTCTGTCTCCATTTATGGGTACGTTGGCAATGTTTGGTGCGATTGTGCTGTTAGCTCTGTTGCCCTGGATTGATGGTAACCCTATCAAGTCATGGCGTTATCGCAGCAAGGCGCATACCATTAATATTCTGTTGTTTGCGGCTTGCTTCCTGGTGTTGGGTTATCTGGGTGTTAAGCCTGTTATCCCTATGCTCAAGGAACTGGGAACCCGTATGACCGAGATTTATTTCATGTTCTTTATCGTATTGTGGATTCACAGTAAACCTGGCAAAGCTAACTTTGTTATGTGGTTCCTGATCTTGGCGGCTGTAATTGTGGGTATTGACCTGTTCCGCTATAACCCTGAAGCGACTGATGATGCAAGCCAAATTGTTTGGCAGTGGATTTTCCCGATTGGTTATCTGGCACTAACCTTGCTATTACCCGGGGTTGTTAAGTCATTTAATACTGAAAAAATTGTTCCAGAAAGGGTGACATCATGAGAAAAAAAGTAATCGCATTTGCAGCGACACTGCTGCTTCCTGTGTCACTAATGGCTAATAGTGGTGGGGAGAATCTTGAGCCAGCAAATATTGACCTGCATGATCACAAGAGTCTGCAAAATGGTGCCAAGTATTTTGTTAATTACTGTATGGGCTGTCATGGTCTGAAGGCTTCCCGTTATAACCGTATTGCAAAAGATATGGGGTTGCCGGTTAATCCCAAGCAAACCGGGAAAACGGGTAAAGAAGCGGATCAGGTGGCAGATGCCAATGCCAAGCTGATTACTGAGAACCTGATTTTCACGACAGATGAAGAGGGTAAGCCAAGTAGCCTGGGTTCACTCATGCTGAGTTCTATACCACCCAAAGATGCAGCAAAGTGGTTTGGTGCGCCTCCCCCTGACTTGTCTACGGTAGGGCGTCTTAGAGGTGCTGACTGGATATACAATTATCTGAAAAGCTTTTACCTGGATCCAAAGCGCCCAACGGGTGTCAACAATACAGTTTTCAAAAATGTGGGTATGCCTCACGTTCTTTGGGAGTTGCAGGGTTGGCAGAAGCTTGAGGAAGGTGAACATGGTCATCATCTGGTTTTAGATAAGCCGGGCAAGTTGTCGCCGGAGGAATATGATGTTGTTGTTCGTGATCTGACAAACTTCCTCACCTATGTGGGTGAGCCAGCACAGCTGGTAAGAAAGAAGTATGGTGTATTTGCCATGATTTTGCTGGTGATCTTTATTGGTGTCGCTTATGCAATGAAGAAAGAATTCTGGAAGGATATCCACTAAGTTTCCAGTCATTCTTATCCTTAGAGCCGCTGGTTAAGCCCGACTTCTCAATTGATAGAATTGTTTAGTTTATTCTTAAAATTGGGCAATTCTAGCTTGAGAAAAACCGCTCATGACTTGATCAGAGGTTTCTTGAAAAGCTACTCCGTACTTCGGGGTAGCTTTTTTGTTTATAATCCTGTATAACGCACATCGCTTGTTATAAACCTGATGTAACTACTCAGCCTGCACTTGTGTTATCCGATTTCTATGTTGAAAGTGCTTATTTATACTTAAAACTCCGCGCTTTTGCCTTGAACTCGAACAACACAGGTACAATTTGATCAGTTACTGTCTGATTTGCTTTATTTGAGGGAATCCTGTTGCAGGTTTGCTAACAGGAGAATACTGATTCCGTATGATTTGGAGTGTTAAATGGCTGCTATCGCTAATCGTCGTTCTGTAATGACTTTGTTTTCTGTGCCTGATGATCCTGATAATCATCGTGTCAGAATCGTGCTGGCAGAAAAGGATATTGTCGTCGATATCA
>JALVFC010000100.1 GCA_027030285.1 Thiotrichaceae bacterium
AGCTTTAAAACCTGTTTATACCGAATAAGCCGTGGCTTGTCCAGTTATACTGGCAAGTGATTGATAAATTATTGAAATACAGGGACAACAAAAACACCCTGAGTTATAGAGGGATAAGAAATAGAGATATTCAAAAACAAAAAATAGCCACTTATAATAAGTGGCTATTCTCATGGTTCCACGGATTACCGAACCAAGCTATTCTCTTAAACGCCCAGGGCTACCAGAGTAATTTACTAAAGAGCCTATAGGAAATCAGGACACGGGATTTTTAGAACGTACGACTTTAGTCGCGCCAATTCCACTACAGTGCCAGCAAGAGCGCGGCCAAAGCCGCACATCCTGAACCAGAAGCCTTACACTGGGTTGTTGGTTTAGCGAGCTTCCAGCACTTCATCTACCAAGCCGTAGGCTTTGGCAGTTTCAGCATCCATAAAATTATCACGATCAGTATCTTTCTCAATTTGCTCAAGATCCTGACCTGTATGGTGTGCCAACACACGGTTCAGTTCATTTCTGATTTTCAGGATTTCGCGCGCATGGATATCAATATCAGAAGCCTGCCCCTGAAAACCACCCAAAGGCTGATGAATCATGACACGAGAATGAGGCAACACAAAACGCTTGTTAGCAGCACCACCTGCCAACAGTACAGCTCCCATACTGGCAGCCTGACCAATGCACAAAGTACTCACGTCCGGTTTGATAAACTGCATTGTATCGTATACAGACATGCCCGCAGTCACTACACCTCCAGGAGAATTGATATACAGATGGATATCCTTATCCGGATTCTCAGACTCTAAAAATAGCAACTGGGCAACAATGACATTCGCCATATAGTCTTCAACTGGCCCCACACAGAAGATAACCCGCTCTTTTAATAAACGCGAGTAGATGTCGTAAGAGCGCTCACCTCTGGAAGTTTGCTCCACAACCATGGGGATAAGGTTTAAAGCTTTAGTTTGTAGATCGTTATTATTATTCAAAATCATTTACCTCTTGTGGTGGGTATCTCTGTTCATATTTTTGTCTATAAAAAACAGAGGATACTCTTTATTTTCAAAGCCGATGCAACCAGGTTAATTATCTGCTCCAGCTACTTTGCCGGAAGGCGCAAACATCTGCGCCCTCAAACTACGCAGCTTCGGACTTGCCTGGATTCATTATTGAATCAAAATCTGTGACTTCATCAATCACTTTAGCCTGATCCAGCACCCAGTCGACAATCATCTCTTCAAGCACAGCCGCTTCAACGGTCTGCATGGCTTGTGGATTACTTCTGTAATATTCTATCACAGAAGAAGGATCTTCATAGGAAGCTGCCAGATCTTCCAGCATAGCTTGTACACGTTCAGCATCCTTCTCAATATTATTCTGCTTAATGATTTCGCCTACAATCAAACCCAGTTTTACACGACGTTCAGCCTCACCCTTAAACATTTCGTCAGGCAAGGAAGAAGCATCGTAGCCACCATTTTGTGACATTTCTGCACGCATTTGCTTAATCTCATCAGCCACTAAAGCAGAAGGTGCCGTCACCTCATGAGTCGCTGCCAGACCATCCATTACCGCTTGCTTCAAGTGTGCCTTCAGTTTCTGCGCCAGCTCGCGCTCCATATTCTTTTTGACTTCGGCTCTGAAACTTTCTTCCGAACCATCTTCAACGCCAAATTTCTTGTAGAACTCTTCATTAACCTCAGGTAAAACGGAGCCCTTCACCTCTTTTACATTCAGCTTGAACTGAACTGTCTTGCCTTTCAGATTTTCGGCATGATAATCATCTGGGAAAGCCACATCAGCAACCTTCTCTTCACCGGCTTTCATACCAATAACAGCCTTTTCAAAATCGGGGATCATGCGCCCCATTCCCACATCCAGCGTAAAATCTTCCGCTGCGCCACCTTCAAACGGTTCACCATCAATGCTGCCATCAAAATCAAGAATTACCTGATCACCATCTTCAACAGCGCCCTCTTTAGTAATCCACTCTTTTTGCTGTGTACGCAACACCTCAATCATCTTGTCGATATCAGCATCGGTGATTTCAGTACTTTGACGAGTAATCTCAATGGTATCAATCGCACCGATTTCAATCTCCGGATAGACCTCAACTATCGCCTCATACTTCAGAGGCTTACCCATCTCAATCTTTTCTGGTACAACATTGGGGGCACCGGCGACTCGCAAACTCTCCTGGTTGGCAGCTTCATAGAAAGTTTGCTGAATAACATCAGCTACCACATCCTGATGTACCGCCTGACCATAACGCTGCCTGATCACACTGGGAGGAACCTTGCCAGGACGAAAGCCATCAAGGCGCACTCTACCGCGCATATCTTTCAAGCGTTGCTCAACTTCCTGATCAACTCGCTCTGCAGGAACTTCTATAACTAATTTGCGTTCAATATCGCCAGTTGACTCGACGGATACTTGCATGGGTAACCTCTTAAACAATCATCTCATGCCTGTGGTAAAACAGGACTATTAAAAACACGGGAATAAAAATGGTGCGAAAGGAGAGACTCGAACTCTCACGTCTTGCGACACTGGAACCTAAATCCAGCGCGTCTACCAATTCCGCCACTTTCGCATTACTTATGACAACAGCTGAGCATAGCATTACACCAGCACAGCCTAAAGTTGGGCGATTATACATGGCTAGTAGCTGAGTACCAAACCGAATTTAACGATTGTATAATCGAACTTGAAACCTGCATTCGCCAACGCATGAAACGCTGCGAGATTAACGTGTTAAAACTGGGGTGGATGATGGGACTTGAACCCACGACAACCGGAATCACAATCCGGGGCTCTACCAACTGAGCTACACCCACCAATGTAAGTTTTAATACAACAACCTGAACCAATATACCTGAACCGGGAGCCATATTAAACGCCGTTTAATACAAATGGCGCGCCCGGCAGGACTCGAACCTGCAACCTACGGCTTAGAAGGCCGTTGCTCTATCCAGTTGAGCTACAGGCGCAGCGATTAGTTCAGCTTTTATCCACTTATTTATAGTAATTACCTTGTCGCGATTACCGTCGATACTGCCACTTGTTAAAGCAAGCAAAAAAATGGTCGGGGTAGAGAGATTCGAACTCCCGACATCCTGCACCCAAAGCAGGCGCGCTACCAGACTGCGCTATACCCCGACAGATAATACAACTTGTTACTACATTGTAGATGATTCTTCGCCTGACAAAAAGCCATTAGCAACGAAGAGAGCGCGATAATACGTGTGAAAATTCACAGCGTCAACCCTTTCTCTATGATTCTCTACATGCGAGAATGCGCCCTTTCAATATACACCCTAATTTATAGAGACAGACCCTATGCCCGCACAGATAATTGACGGAAAAAAAATAGCAGCCGAAGTACGTTCCGATATCAAAATCGAGGTAGATGAAAGACTCAGCAACGGCAAACGTCCACCGGGGCTTGCCGTCATACTCATCGGTGACAACCCTGCCTCACAAGTGTACGTCAGTCACAAGCGCAAAGCCTGTGAGGAAGCAGGCATATACTCCATCTCCTACGATCTTCCAGAAGCCACTACCCAGCACGAGCTATTGACCATAATCGATGAACTGAATAACGACCCAAAAATTGACGGTATACTCGTACAACTGCCACTTCCCGAGCATATCGACACACAGCTGGTCATAGAACAAATCCACCCTGACAAAGATGTAGACGGCTTCCACCCGGAAAATATCGGCAAACTCACGCTGCGCATTCCTACTCTCAGACCCTGCACACCCTATGGTGTCATGTACCTGTTAGACCATATTGGAGAAACCTATAAAGGCAGACATGCCGTCATAGTGGGAGCATCCAATATTGTGGGTCGCCCCATGACCATGGAACTACTCCTGGCAGGCGCAACGGTAACAATTTGTCATCGCTTTACAGCTGATACCAGCGCCCTGGTCAAACAGGCAGACATTGTCGTCGCAGCAGCTGGAAAACCCGGGCTCATCAAGGGCGACTGGATTAAGGAAGGAGCAACAGTGATAGATGTAGGCATCAACCGACTGGATAATGGAAAGCTGGTGGGTGATGTAAAGTTTGTTGCCGCAGCAGAGAAGGCTAAATGGATTACGCCTGTACCAGGAGGTGTTGGCCCCATGACGGTTGCCATGCTACTCAGGAATACATTAACTGCCTGCAACAAGCATCAGTTATAACTGCCCAAACCATAATCGTAAACTGCGTGGTGCGAAACCTGGCAAACTGCCACCAAAAGCTGGGTTTCCGCTAGCTCCAACCCACCCTACACACCCACTTTAAAAACAAAGCCCGCAGCAAGCGGGCTTTGGGAGCTTAATCCAGTCGCTTCAAGACAAATAATACTGACAGTCAAAGTGAAGCAATGGATTGCAGGTTGAAAGTGGCAAGCTTGCTACTTTCTTTTTTGTTGCTACTTGGCTGGACAGCTTGATTTATCACCAGGCACTTTACCAGCAATTT
>JALVFC010000101.1 GCA_027030285.1 Thiotrichaceae bacterium
GGCGAACCACCCCCACAGCAGGAAAGCAACCCCAGTCCCAAATCCGATGAAGGCGGCGGCAATGCCAGCAAGCAGGAATTTGACGAAAACGCAGGCGGCGCGCCCCCTCCTCCCCCACTGAATCAGAAAGAAGCCGAAGAACTCACCATCCAGTGGCAACAACGCCTCGCAGGTGCAGCGCAAATGGCAGAACAAAGCGGTAAAATGAGCGGCATCCTGAAACGCCTGGTCGAAGATATGCTGCAACCACAGCTACCCTGGCGATCACTGCTGGCACGCTATATGAATGCCGTCGCCCGTGATGACTACAGCTACACCCGCCCCTCCAGCCGACGCGGTGACCCTGCCATCTACCCCAGCCTGAAAAGCAGTCAGATCAATGCCGTTATCGCACTGGATGTCAGCGGCTCGGTAGGACGCAAGGAAATGCAGGAATTTATCTCCGAAATCAACGCCATTAAGGGACAGGTACGCGCCAAAATCACCCTGCTACCCTGCGACTCCGAACTCACCGAAGGCGCCCCCTTTATTTTCGAGCCCTGGGAAGAAGTGCAACTCCCGGAAACCCTCAAAGGCGGCGGCAGCACCAGCTTCTGCCCACCCTTCAACTGGGCAGCCAGACAAGACCAGGCACCTGATATCCTTATCTACTTCACGGATGGACACGGAGATTTTCCCAAAACCGAAGCCAGCTTCCCGACCATCTGGCTGATTAAGGGAAGACAGCCTGTCCCCTGGGGGCAACGGGTTGCACTGAATTAGTCAAGACAGTAAATACCGATAATGCAGAGGCTTCTAGGGATGGCGTGATAATAGCCCCCATGATTATGATTACGCCGTCTCTTACACAAGCTGCGATAACAAGGTACTTGCAGGCACAATCACAGGTCGATCAACCGCAAAAATATCGGTATCAATATATTCCCCTCAATGGCTACCTGAAATATATGTGGTACATCAATTTGTTTGGCAAACACCTTCAGGTTGATTGACAGTTTCTGGTTCATAGATGATTTTACTTCAAGCATTATCCAGGGGTTATTATCACGAGAGATTAAAAAATCCACTTCCCTTTTTTCTTTATCACGCAGAAAGTGCAAAGCGTAGTCTCCTAAGCCCAGATCATTCCAGCAGTGAGCAGCTTTGAGCAGGTGAGAGGCGATAAAGTTTTCATTGCGTGCTCCTTTGTCTTTGCATTGTGACCAGCCCCATAAATAATATTTGGGCTCTTTAAACAGCGCTTTTAATTAAAATGTTTTAATGCGTTTTCCCTGGGTAGGGTATATTATTTTGCTCAATGCTTAAGACAATTTTTGTATATAATTACCCGCATGTCATCCACCCTACGCACCCTGCTACTGCTAACCACCCTGCTCCTGCCACAAATCGCATCGGCACACAGTCCAGTCAAAGGTATTGGTGACTTCCTGAATGGCATGCTACACCCATTACTGGTTCCTGCTCAGGTGCTTATTCTTCTAGCTCTGGGGTTAAGCTATGGACAACATCAACCCAGCAAGCAAAAAACCTTGGTACTACTGTTTTTATTAGCTACTATCAGCGGTCTCGCTGTGAGCGGATTTAACCCATTAATCAATAGCGACAATCTGGCACTGTTGCTATTGATTAGCACTGCTATCCTGGGACTGCTGATTATTAGTAATCTGTCACTCCCACAGCCTGTTTTCATCGTGCTTGGGCTGGTTGCAGGTTTTCTGACAGGTTTGGACTCTGCCCAGGAAACACTAACAGGCAAGGCAAAACTGGCAGCCCTGTTTGGCAGCGGTGTAGGCATCTATTTTTTGCTACTGTATGCCATGGCACTCTCTGAAAGCCTGAGTAAAAAACATTGGCAAACCATTGCTGTACGGGTGCTTGCATCCTGGGTCAGCGCTAGCGCACTAATGGTACTGGCACTACACTTTTCCGGCAGAACAGGACTCTAAATGATGTGGAAAAAAGTCTCCGGAACCTGCAAATATCTGCTGTTATTTTTATTATTCATCACACCCATACCAGTTGTTCATGCTGATGTCGTAAAGCCTGCCCTAATTGAAATTACCGTCAATAAACAGGGCAATGTAAACATCGAGATCAGAGCCAGCATTGAAGCCTTGCTAACTGGCATAAACGGGCGTTACAAAAACACTCAGGATGCACCCAATGCCGCAGAATACGACCATCTGCGCCATATGAGCAGCGAACAGTTAATGCCGGAGTTCAAGAAATTTGAACCCACCTTCCTGAAAAAAATCAAACTCATTGACAACAAACAGCATGAAATTCCACTCTCCATTAGCAAAGTCAAAATTCCAGAACGTGGCTATACCAAAGTCCCACGTATTAGCGTAATAAACCTGTCTGGCAAAGTTGATCTAAATGCCCAGTCAGTACAATGGTATTACCCCCTGTCTTTTGGGGATCATGCCGTAAGGCTGCGACAGGTAGATCTGGAAAAACAGCAATTTCACTGGTCTGAATGGCAATGGCTGCGTAATGACAAACTCAGCGAACCGCTCTCACTCACAGAAATAGTCGCCCAAAAACCACTGCTGACCACCATAGGCAATTACATAGAACTAGGCTACAAACACATCCTGCCCAAAGGCACAGACCATATCCTGTTTATTTTGGGACTCTTTCTGTTCTCCATCAAATTACGCCCCCTGCTATGGCAAATCACCATGTTTACCATCGCCCACACCATTACACTAGGGCTAGCCATGAACGGCATCTTCGACCTGCCAGCACGCATCGTCCAACCACTGATTGCACTCTCCATAGTCTATGTAGGTGTAGAAAATGTATTCAACAAAGGACTGCAAAAAAGCCGTCTGATACTCGTCTTCGGCTTCGGTCTGCTGCATGGACTGGGCTTCGCCAGCATGCTGGCAGATTTTGGTATGCCCAAAAACGCCTTCGTCACCGCCCTTATCAGCTTTAATATCGGCGTAGAACTCGGCCAACTAAGCATCCTCTTCGCAGCCTACCTGCTAATCGGACTATGGTTCGGCAAAAGAGAATGGTACAAAACCCTAGTGATCAACCCCGCCTCCATCATCATCGCACTCATCGCCTTCTACTGGTTTTTAGACCGCCTGGATATCGGCATCTTAGGATAATAAGTAGAGGAAACTTCGCAGCATGCCAGTCCCGTAGCCCGCATACAATGCGGGGAATCTTGCAGCATAAGTATTTTTTCCCGCCTGTTCCCGAATTGCATGCGGGCTGCGGTGAAACAAGGAGGGCTTGATTGATGTCATTGCGGTGCATCAGAG
Organism: Thiotrichaceae bacterium; assembly: GCA_027030285.1. Taxonomy (GTDB): domain Bacteria; phylum Pseudomonadota; class Gammaproteobacteria; order Thiotrichales; family Thiotrichaceae; genus HyVt-477. Next base: position 3,279 of record JALVFC010000101.1, read on the forward strand.
TGAGGCATTCACGGCTAGGAGGCTGTCCGAGAACTAGCTTTTAAAAAACACAGCAACAACATATAGTGTTTTTTTATTACAATAACCACTATATATTGATTAAAATGTTAAGAAACTTAGTTCTCGAACAAGCTCCTAGGATTGAATCGTTATTCGAACAAACGTCTGGGTGCTGGCTGTGCTTGCAGTGAGGAACACGGACAGCTACACATGCCTGTTTTTGGTGTCCCCACCGCAGCCGAAAGAGGTGAAATAGTCTTTTTCCCACGCAATTCATCCAGCACATTACTACCGATCAGGCTACCAACATTAAGCTGATTACTGCCATATTTTTTGTCATACAGCTTAACTGCACGAACCATTTGGTCGGTGACTTCCTTACGCTCTTTTTCGTTAGTTTCAATGGCTCTGGTATGATCGATTAATGATCGTTGTTGTTCCTGCAAGCTGGCTTCCAGACGCATTTTCAATTTTTCAACCTTTGCTTTTTTCAGACGTTTACCAGTTTCATCTATCTGTTTTTTCAGTTTCTTGCGGTGGTATTGAAGTAAACGAATATTGACGCTAATAGTATTTAGGCGATGTTCAAAATGATTGACCAGTTCTTTCTTTGAAGAAAACATATAAATCATGAGTTCTTCTCGCAGTGCCTCTTTCTTTTGGCGGTTCTTTTCTTCCTGTAACTCTTTTTCTTTTTTCCGCTGCATTCTTGCCTCACTGGACTCAACCTGACCAATGGTCATACCGTTTTTTTCATCAATTTCTTCGTGCCCTAGCTGCGCAGCAGATGGAGGTACAGTTTGCGAATAGTGGACTTTGCCATTTTTATCTGTCCAGCGATAGGTCTTTGCTAGCGTGAGCTGAGTCATTAGCCCGACACATAGAAATGCGAAGATACTAAGCTTTATTGTTATTTTTGTGTAAGCTCTTCTCATGTTAGAACAATCAATTATTTTTATTATTTCTTTTGTCGCAAATGTATTCTCGGCCTTTTCAGGAGGAGGTGCAGGACTTATCCAGTTACCTGCGATTATTTTTTTAGGGCTACCCTTTTCTGTTGCTCTGGCAACTCACAAAATAGCCAGTGTATCGCTAGGTTTAGGCGCTACCGTTCGTCACCTGAAAGGAAACAAGTTTACGCGCACTTACGTCTTACTCATGCTTTCCGGGATACCGGGT
>JALVFC010000102.1 GCA_027030285.1 Thiotrichaceae bacterium
AGAAGTAGATCTTTCAACTTTATCTGGAATATGGGTGCCTTACAGTTTGTGATGTCTATGTGCACGCTTGTGTTTTCTGTGTTTCCAGCGATGATTCAGCCGCTCACCACGTCGATCCAGGCGGTTATTGATACGCTGTCCTTTGCGTGTCCAGTACTTGTCTGCACGATTGCCACGACGCTCAACCCGTTTGGCTGCTTTATGATGACCATGTGCATTCAGGCGTTTTGCGATGCGTTCTGAACGTGCATCAATGCGATCACCTCGCGCATCCAAACGGTGCTCGATACGATCACCACGAACATCAAGCCGATGTTCAATGCGATCACCAAAATCTTTGGCCATGGCGGCAGGAGCCAGGAAAGTGGCACTCAATGTAGCACTCAATAAAGCAGCGATGATTGGTTTTGTTTTCATTTTACATTCTCCGTCGATTGATTTGAGGGTTTTTATCAAGACAATTTTGCTGTCTTATTGGGCTCAACGAATCGCAGATTGAAAAGGTTTACCCAAAGTCTAACTTTTTTTGCCACGATTCAGAGATATCAGCGGAGTATTTGACAAGCTATTGAATAAGTGGAGTTTTTAATTATGTTGGTTAAGCAGGTCTGTGTCCTCTGTTTGTGAATTTGAGGCTTTTACCAAGTGGTCTACGCGCTGAGAAGTTACGATTGAAGAAACGCTACCTGGTGATGGGCATGACCCGGTTACCATAGTTTGGCACCGGGTAGTGAAAAATTGCCTAGCTTTTTTTCCGCAGGATTTTACTGGCTGTCACCATATTTTTCAGTGCAGCTTTTACTTCATCCCACTGACGTGTTTTTAAACCACAATCAGGATTCACCCAAAGCCGCTTTGCCGGAATCCGCCTGGCAGCTTTCGTCATCAAGTCAACCATGGCATCTACCGTCGGGATATTCGGAGAATGAATATCATAAACACCCGGACCAATCTCATTGGGATAATGAAACTCATCAAATACATCCAGCAGCTCCATATCGGAACGGGAGGTCTCAATGGTAATGACGTCCGCGTCCATCCGTGCAATCGAAGCCATAATGTCATTAAACTCTGAATAACACATATGGGTATGTATTTGTGTTTCATCCTTGACGCCATTGGCGGTTATCCTGAATGACCTGATTGCCCAATCCAGATAGGACTGCCACTGGGACTTCCTTAGTGGCAAGCCTTCCCGCAGGGCAGCTTCATCAATCTGAATCATGGCAATGCCAGCCCGTTCCAGTGCTAATACCTCATCACGAATAGCCAAAGCCAATTGCAAGCAAGTTTCAGAACGTGGTTGGTCATCGCGCACAAATGACCAATTCAGCATGGTGACAGGGCCTGTCAACATCCCTTTCATCGGTTTTTCGGTCAAAGACTGTGCATAGGTTATCCATTCCACCGTCATCGGTTCAGGACGAAAAACATCACCATAAATGATGGGTGGTTTGACACAACGAGACCCATATGACTGCACCCAGCCAAATTGTGTAAAGGTATAACCTGCCAACTGCTCACCAAAGTATTCAACCATGTCATTTCTTTCCGGCTCGCCATGTACCAGTACATCTAGACCCAATGCTTCTTGCTCTTTGACGCAGTGCTTTATTTCATTTTGCATCGCAGTTCGATACTGCTCTGCTGAAAGTTTACCTGCCCGAAAATCCTTTCTGACCTGCCGAATTTCAGGGGTTTGTGGAAAGGAACCAATTGTTGTTGTGGGGTAAAGTGGCAAATCAAACCGTTGTCGCTGTACCTTCGTTCGCACTGCGTAGGGAGACTGGCGGTTTCCTGTCTCATCTGTGACAGCCAGTACTCGGTCTTTCACAGCACGGTGATGCACACGAGCGGAATTTTTCCGGTGCTCAATTGCTGTCTTGTTTTTTGCCAGTTGCTCAGCAACACCGTCTTTTCCATGCCTAAGAGCAGAGGCGATCAAAGCTAGCTCATCAAGCTTTTGTATTGCAAAGGAAAACCATGACTTGATTTCATTATCCAGTTGTCGTTCACTCCTTACATCAACAGGCACATGAAGTAATGAACACGATGGAGCCAGCCATAAACGCGATTGCAGACGTTCATAAATGGGCGATAACCAGTTGATGGTTTCAGTTAAATCGGTTTTCCAAATATTCCGACCATTGATCACCCCTAAAGACAGTACTTTATGGGAAGGGAGCCAATCAATGACCCGGGCAACCTCATTTTTGGCATTGACTGCATCGATATGTATCCCATCAACAGGAAGTGAGCAGACCAGCTGCAAATTTTCCTGCAACTCGCCAAAGTAGGTTGTCAGTAACAGCTTGAGTGATGTGCTTTGCAGCGTATGGTAGGCTTTTCTCAAAGCATGTTCCCAGGCATCTGAAAATTCGGTTACCAGAATTGGCTCATCGACTTGCAGCCATTCAATTCCCGCTTTTTCCAGTTTTGCAAACAACTCTGCATAAACGGGCAACAGCTTATCCAACAAATCCAGCTTCGGGGTATGATCTTTTGTTTTTCCAAGCCATAAGTAAGTAACTGGTCCAATCACGACAGGCTTGACTTGATGCCCTTGTTGCTGTGCCTTGGCAATATCCTCCAGCAATCGGCTGGCATCCAGACTGAAGCGAGTATTGCTGTCAAATTCAGGCACAATATAGTGGTAGTTCGTATCAAACCACTTGGTCATTTCACCAGCCTGAATGCAATGACAATCCGCCTCATTGCGGGCACGACCTCTGGCTACCCGAAAATAGTTATCCAGCTTGTTATCAGCTGTCTCTGCTGCTCGCCTGGGGATATTTCCCAACAGGAAACTGGTATCAAGCACATGATCATAAAAGGAAAAATCACCTACGGGCAAGAAATCAAGCTGTTCCTGATATTGCCAGTGCTGTAATCGTAATGAGGTTCCCGTATCGAGTAGCTCGTTTTGAGATAAATCCCCATTCCAGTAACTTTCCAATGCAAATTTTAACTCACGCTTTTTGCCGATTCTGGGAAAACCAAGATTGTGTGTAGTGACCATATTTCATTTCCATTCAATAAAAACAGCGATTGTATGGTCAGCATAAAATGAATAATAATGATGATTTTCACCCAAAGCATGAAATATACTCATAAATGATTGAACATAGCCACCTGAAAATCATCCATGAACTACACCGAAGAGGAACATTGACAGAAGCGGCAACCTCTCTTTGCCTGAGCCAGTCGGCCCTTTCCCATCAAATACGTTACCTGGAGAAAAAAATGGATGTCACACTATGGGAGCGCAAAGGCAGAAATTTAAGACTGACACAAGCCGGGGAACTATTGTTACAAACAGCCCAGCAAGTATTACCCGTACTGGAACAAGCAGAAAATATGCTTAAAGCCTATGGTGAAGGTCGTCAGGGTGTCTTGCGTATTGGTGTGGAATGCTATCCCTGCTATGAGTGGTTGACCAGCGTCATTGGTACCTTTCTGGAACAAATGCCTGATGTGGATATTGATATAGTGAACAAGTTTCAGTTCTCCGGTATGGAAGGACTGCTCAACCATCATATCGATATTCTGGTAACACCTGATCAGGAAAGAAAAGAAGCGATACACTACGAGGAACTGGCAAAATATGAATTAGTGTTACTAACAGCCAGCCAGCATACACTGGCCAATCAACACATCATTAAACCAGAGCACTTTGCTAATGAAACATTGCTGACTTTTCCAGTACATGCCACTCGCCTGGATATTCTTAACCACTTTTTGAGTCCGGCATACATCATGCCCAAAAGCATAAAAAAAATGGGCTCAATTGACCTGATGCTACAAATGGTTGCTTTAGGTCGCGGGGTGTGTGTCTTGCCGGAATGGCTGGCTGACAGCTATGCCAAAAAAATACAAATCAAAAAACATCGTCTTGGTAAACAGGGAATACAGAAACAACTATTTGTGGCATTACGCAAACAGGACAGAACGGTTCCCTATATCCGTCAATTCATCCAGACAGGCAAAAAAGAAGCCAGTCAACTAGCAGCTACCCCGACTGATAATGGTAGAGTCATATAACAAAGAATGAGTGGCAGGTATGCATCTAGTGACATTTTGCGAAAAAATTACTACGAATAGCAGCCATTCCATTCAAAACAAGGCATATCCATAATGCCGTTCAATTAAGCTAGCCCACCTAAAGAACGAGTTATAACTAAATCTGGTGTATGAGTCATTGAAAAAAGCGGTCTATCTGGAAGATTGCAAGTTGAAACAATAACCCACCAGATGGAGACCACTCATGAATGAAAATAGCGTTATTCCTTTTAAAAATCAGAGCAAATAGAAGATCCTTTGGCTGACTTGCTATAAGAGCGGGCGCCAGGAAGTTGCTCCAGCAGGCCATAGAAGCCGAGCTACAGGAATTACTGGGAGCATAAGTGTACTGGTAGGCAAGGAAGCAGCAGGGCTTTCAGTAAGCAC
>JALVFC010000103.1 GCA_027030285.1 Thiotrichaceae bacterium
CTGTCATTCGCGAAATGCGGCTTAAAAGTGGCTTGCTCTGGCCTATGCCCATTACATTCGATGTGCCAGAAGGCTTTGTAAAAAAACACGAGATTCAGGCAGGCTCTAAAATAGCCTTGCAAGATGGTGAAGGCTTTATGCTGGCAGTGCTCACCGTTGAAAGCATCTGGTCACCTGATAAAAAAACAGAAGCAGAAAAAGTATACGGCACAAGCTCAGCAGAACACCCGGGCGTTCAGTACTTATATGAACAAACACAGGATTACTATCTGGGAGGCAAAATTGAAGGCGTACAACTACCCGACTCCTATGTTTTTGGTAGTTATCGCAGAACACCAGCCCAACAAAGAGAAGCATTCGCAGCAAAAGGCTGGCGGAAAATAATCGCCTACCAGACCAGTAAAATCATTCACCGGCTGCAACGCGATTTGCTGTTGTCCGTAGCCAAAGAACACCAGGCTCAGCTGCTCATACACCCGACCATAGGCAGCACCAAACCAGGGGACACCCACTACTACACACGAATACATTGCTACGAAGCCGTACTAAAGCACTTCCCAAAACAAATTACCATGCTATCCATCATGCCCTTGTCCATGCGCATGGCAGGAGCACGAGAAAGCCTATGGTACGGCATTATCCACCAGAACTATGGCTGCACACACTTCATCGTAGGACCAAATCACGCACTCCCCCCGCAAAAGGAAGACGCTGAGAGCAACTACGAAGCCCAAAAACTGGTTAAACAATATCAGCAAGAACTGGACATCAAAATGATTCCGGTGGAAGAACATCAGTACATACCCAACTGCGACTGCTTCTCACCCGTATCAAAAATCAAACAAAAGAAAGAAACAGGCTTACGCTTCTCAGAAAGCAAAATAAGAGAACATTTACACTTAAACAAACCCGTTCCAGAATGGTGTAGCTACCCTGAAGTGATTCAGGAAATGAAAAAAGCCTACCCTTCCCGATCCAAACAAGGATTTACGCTGTTTTTCACTGGCTTATCCGGATCAGGAAAATCCACCATCGCCAAAATTGTAAATGCCCAACTCATCGAACACGGAACTCGCCCCGTCACCCTGCTAGACGGTGATATAGTAAGACTAAACCTGTCCTCTGAACTGGGTTTTTCAAAAGCGCACAGAGATTTAAACATACGCCGCATCGGCTTCGTCGCCAACGAAATAACAAAAAACCGAGGCGTGGCTATTTGCGCCCCGATAGCCCCTTATACAAAAAGCCGCCGCGAAGTACGCGAACTCATTGAACAACATGGCACCTTCATAGAAATACACGTCGCCACGCCACTAGAAGTCTGCGAAGCCAGAGACAGAAAAGGACTCTACGCCAAAGCAAGAAAAGGTATCATTCCCGAATTCACAGGCATAAGCGACCCTTACGAGGTGCCAGAAAACCCCGAACTAACAATAGATACCTCACAAATGATGCCCCTGGAAGCCGCACAAGTGGTCATTCTGTACTTATTTCAGAAAGGGTATTTAGATGAATATGATTAGACAGACAACTGAAAAGCCAACTTAAATTCAAACAGCAGCACCCCTTGACAGCCAGACTATGCTAAATTAACAGAGTAAGGTGAATTAAAAACAACACTGGCACCCTGACTCATGAACACTGCTAAACTTGACAATGACCATAAAACAGTAAGACAACAAATAGACCAGTGGCTATCACAGCAGCCATCAATACACTTTGCCATCCTGTTTGGCTCATTTGCAAAAAACAAGAACACAACAGAAAGCGATATAGACATCGCTATAGAACTGGATAAACCGCTAACCACAGAAAACAAACTCAGCCTGCTACAATCATTCGCAGAACTAACAGATCGAAAAATAGACCTGATAGATCTGAAAACAGTCGGAGAACCCCTGCTAAATGAAATTATCCAGCATGGAGAAATCATCAAAGGAACAAAAAACAAATTCATACAACTGAGCATCAAAAACCTCAACATGATGCAAGACTTTACGCCATATCTCAGAAGAACCCTGAAAGAAAGGCGAACGAGGCTATTACATGGATAAATTAATCCTCGAAAAAAAAATAGACTCAATACTCAGATGCATACAGCGCATCGAAGAACGTACCCCAAAAAAGCGAGAATTATTTATACATGATCTCGACGCACAAGATGTCGTCGTCTTAAACCTGACCAGAATCATCCAGCTCTGCGTAGACATAGCCATGCACCTCATTGCACAAAGCAATATAGAAACACCCCAAACCATGGCTCAAAGCTTCAGCCGATTGGAACAACTTGGCATCATCGATAAAGAATTAGCGGAAAAACTCAAAAAATCAGTCGGCTTCAGAAACATTGCAATACACAACTACAATGAACTGGATCTGCAACTAACCTTCGATATTGCAAACACACACATCAATGATTTTAAAACCTTCATAAAACGAATCATTGACAGTGATATGACCTGACCAGACGAGAGATGACACAACAAGCAACATGACGAACCCATTCCAAAGGTATTGCCACACAAAGATGATACCGATACGATGACATAAACAGTAGCCCACTACCAACCCATGGAATTATCAGAAAAACAAATAAAAACAATTATTCAGCTACTCCAGCGAAAAATAATTCCGCTCAAAGCCGTATACTTGTTTGGTAGCTATGCTGACGGTAGTGCAACAGACAGCAGCGATATCGACCTTGCTTACTTAACTGACCACAATCTTACAGCCGTGCAAAACTGGGAGATTGCCAACTCATTAGCAAACACTCTGAAAATCAACGTGGATTTAGTGAACCTGGCACAAACCGATACCATCTTTCGTTATCAAATCATATCAACAGGAAAGCGTCTGTACGGCAGCGGTTATGATATAGAATCTTTTGAAACGCTAGCATACAGCTTTTATTTGCGTTTCCAGGAGGAAAGACAGCCTATACTGGATGCTATCCACGAAGACAAGAAGGTATTTCATGGCTGACGATGTTATTTTAAACAAAATTGCCACAATCGAACGCTGCTTGAAACGCATACACGAAGAATATGATGCAGATAAAGCTGATTTCACCAAAAACCATACTAAACAAGATTCAGTTATCCTGAATCTGGAGCGAGCATCACAAGCAACGATAGACATAGCAACACATATCATACGGATCAAAAAACTTGGACTACCCAAAACAAGCCGAGAGCTCTTTGACCTACTGGAAGAAAATCAACTTATTTCTAAACAAACCTGTACACAAATGCAATCAATGGTCGGCTTCAGAAATATTGCCGTACACGACTATCAAAAACTCAACATGGATATTGTCGTTTCCATTATTGAACAACACTTGCCTGACTTTGAAGCGTTTATTACTGAAATCATAGGGATATTGGACTCAAAGAAGAGTTACAACTGACATTTATCTGCGCAAGAAGAGCTGGACTTACAAGAAAAAACGCATGACTTTATTATTCAAATGCGTTTGCCCAATGCACCAACAACCAATAGCAACTAAAGTATGCTAAATTATGACTATAGCTTAGTTTAGTGAATTGGGAGATACATCATGGAATGGTCAGAAGTTATAAACAACCCAATACTACAAGACCTGCCTTTTAAAATAGAGCTTAACAAGTTTGGGAAAATACTCATGAGCCCTGCATCCAACCTTCATGGGCGGATACAAGTGAAATTAGCAACCAACCTATCAAACCAACTACCAAATGGTGAGGTTATAACAGAGTGCTCAATTCAAACATCTGAAGGAGTCAAAGTAGCCGATGTAGCATGGGCATCAAACGAGTTTATCAATACATATGCCTACAAAACCCCCTACCCCAAGGCACCAGAAATTTGCGTAGAAATAGTATCTCCATCCAATTCAAAAACAGAGATCTCCAGCAAAGTAGACCTCTACCTGGCCAAAGGAGCCAAGGAAGTCTGGATCGCCTACGACAATGGAAAAATTGACACTTTTACACATGTGGGGAAAATTGAAAAGAGCAAACTAGCAGAAATGGCACAAAGTCTATAGCTCAAACTTTTTGTGCAAATACGTCCAGATTCAAGCGACTACACGTTTGACAAAGCACCACCACATACACCACATGATTTAAAAACGTGCACTACACTCAAAATAGAGCATAAATCATGTTTGCAACCAATGTAAGAAACCTAAATTTTTAGGATAACCCGCAAATTAAGCCAAAACCCGTCATTCTGGCGCAGGGGGGCCACAGCAGGGGCATATTATCTTTGCCCGTTGTGTGGGGACGGGCGGTTTGATAAATACCTGTGTGATGAGCTGGACCTGTTTAAGCAGTTTGCTGTTAGGGTGTAAAAAGCCGTAGTTCCTTGAACGTCTAACCCCTCTGGGCAGGACATGTTGCATGAGTAGCCAGAGCGGTGTTTGTCAACAAAGATGTCCGCTTTTT
>JALVFC010000104.1 GCA_027030285.1 Thiotrichaceae bacterium
GTCTGACCCATGTACCGCATTTTCATCAATCGTTTCTGCAAAATCAGCACGAATAGTACCTGCTGCCGCTTCAGCGGGGTTAGTAGCACCCATAACTTCACGGTTTTTGGCAATGGCATTTTCACCTTCCAGAACCTGAATCATTACTGGACCAGAGGTCATGAACTCAATCAGGTCATTAAAGAAAGGACGCTCTTTGTGCACAGCATAAAAACCACCAGCTTCATCTGCTGACAGGTGTTTCATTTTGGCGGCAATGATTTGCAGACCTGCATCTTCAAAACGAGAATAAATTTGACCGATGACGTTTTTTGCAACGGCATCAGGCTTGATAATTGAAATAGTGCGTTCAACAGCCATAAGAAGTTCTCCAAAAATATAATACGATTAAGGATGTGGTATAAAACTGTTCACCCTTGAAAGCGCGCCATTGTACAAGGCATGGCTGTAGAGGTAAACAACGCCTTTTTTGTACCGGATTAAGAACACCTCTATTTGAGCTGGGTTTCTCTTTTGTCGTGATCAAAAAGCCGACCATCTATACTTTGCTGGCAAGCCAGTATCGCTCCTGAGATTATTCCGCAACCTGCATTATTCGTAACAACTCAGCGTGATAAACAACGGAGTCGATAAGTTGTTGATTATTGGGGTGCTGTAAATACATCCCTGTAAGCTCTGCGGTAGCATCCCTGCTGCCGAAGCCCTAATAATCAATAACTCACCGCCTTAAATACAAATACGCTGAGTAGTTACCATTATTCAAATTTCAGGTCTCGGGTTTCAAATCGAAATAGCCAGGATCCTGGGTTCAGTACAACATTAAATAATTATAAGGATAATCATGACATACCTCATTGCACAGCTCTGGTTCTTTCTGCTCCTTGCTGCTTTGATCGGCAGTGTAGTGGGCTGGATGTTGCGTGGCGGGTGTCGGCGTCAAATAAAGGATCTGCAAATGCTTCGGCAACAGAATCAGTTGCTGGAAAAACGCAACAAAACATACAAAAAAAGCCAGCAGTTTATAAAGGGTCTTCAGGAGCAAAATAAGCAACTGCGTAGCAAGCTAGGTAAATATAAGCAAAGCAAGCAGATCATTGTGCAGCAGCGTAAAGAAATGCGGCAATGGGTGAAGGAGTCTCGTCTGGTTCATCAGCATCTTAAGCAAAAGTTGAAGAAAACAGAAGAGCTTTTGGCTTTTGCAAAGCAGAGTAACGCTGCTAAAGAATCTGTTATTAATGAGCTAAAAGGGGAGTGCTCCGGCACAGAGACTTTGTTAACTGCCTGCCAGGCTGACTGGGAATCCAGGGAGAGAAGGCTACAGCAGCGCTTGTCAGAAAATAAGGAATCAATACGGCAGCTACAGAAAGCACAGAAAGATTTGCAGTCGAAACTGGATGAGAAAGAAAAAAAGGCGGTGCAATTGTTAGCACAGGTTAGTACTCTTGAGCAGGAAAAAACGGATCTTGAAGCAAAACTAAGATTGAATGTTGCCGATACAGAGAAAAAATTGACGGAATTGTCAGCACAGGTAGAAACACTTGAGCAGCAAAAAACTGACATTGAAGCAGAATTGCAATCAAGCAAAACTGAGAGTGAGAAGCAGCTTGCAGCAATTGCAAATGAAAGAGATGCCAGTCGTGAGCAGCTTGTAGCCTTCAAAAAACAGGCAGAAGAGATTATTACGGTTATTACTGAAGAAAACCGTAAACAACAGCAAGAGATAGACTTGCTCAATGGTGATATTCAACAGGTGCAGGCTAAGCTCTTCGAAACGCTGGAGGAGTCCGAGAAAAATCAAGCTACACTACAAAAAAAGAAGCAGCTTATAGAAAAATTACAGAAAAAGTTACGGCAAACTCCATTTACACCAAAATGGAAACGCATCAAGCAGTTGTCGGTACGCAGAAAGCGTTAAAAGATACCCCCCCTCCCAATTTGTATGGCTTCGGCAGCAGGGAAGCTGCCACAGATCTTACAGGGTGTCTCTAGCAGTATCCCGAATAATCAATAACTTGCCGTCTCCTCTGTTTGCCACACTGAGTAGTTACCTTGTATTGTAAAATTTAGAACTCATTTGCTTTCAAGGCTTACTGTAATCTCAATATGTTAGCCATGCGTTATTGCAATCTGCGCGAGCATGGCAGGTGAGCTATTAGCGGTACCTGATCTTGAATTTCTGAAGGTTGATTTATAATCCTGCTGTTTCATTGCATGGGTGTGTGTTAGCATTTGCCCCGTAATTTTCTAAAGGATTCGGGCGCAATGGCACGATATATTTTCATTACTGGCGGCGTTGTTTCTTCTCTGGGCAAGGGGATTGCAGCGGCATCACTGGGCGCTATTCTGGAGGCACGTGGGCTCTCGGTGACCATGATGAAGCTGGATCCCTATATTAATGTTGACCCTGGTACTATGAGCCCCTTTCAGCATGGTGAGGTGTTTGTGACTGAAGATGGTGCAGAAACAGATCTGGATCTGGGACACTATGAACGGTTTGTAGGTTTTAAAGCGAATCAGCTGAACAATTTCACCACTGGACGTATCTATGAATCTGTGATTCGCAAGGAAAGACAGGGGGAATATCTGGGTGCGACGATTCAGGTTATTCCACATATCACTGATGAAATAAAAAGCAGTGTGAGAGCCGCCGCAGAAGGATACGATGTGGCAATGGTGGAAATTGGTGGCACCGTGGGTGATATTGAATCCTTGCCTTTTATGGAGGCGATTCGGCAGATGGGGGTGGAGGAAGGTCATGACAGGGCACTGTTTATTCATCTGACTTTATTGCCTTATCTGCCTACTGCTGGCGAGTTAAAAACCAAGCCCACGCAGCATTCGGTAAAAGAGCTACGCTCCATTGGTATTGTTCCGGATATTCTGCTGTGTCGGTCTGATCGCATGTTGCCTGAAAATGAACGTAAAAAGATCTCCCTGTTCACCAATGTAGAAGAACGGGCAGTCATCCCTGTAGTTGATCTTGACAGTATTTATAAAATACCCCTGTGGTTACATGCGCAAAAGCTGGATCAGATTGTGCTTGACAAGTTTTGTCTAAATGATTTACCTGAAGCTGATCTTTCGGACTGGAAAGACGTGGTTAATGCGATGGAATTTCCTGAAGCGGAAGTGACTGTGGCAATGGTGGGGAAATATACTGATCTTACCGAGTCCTATAAATCCCTCAACGAGGCGTTGACGCATGCGGGTATTCAGACACAGTCCCGAGTAAATATCCGTTATGTTGATGCCGAAAAACTGGAATCCGACCCTGATAGCCTGCTACAGGGTGTCGATGCCATTCTTGTGCCGGGCGGGTTTGGAAAACGTGGCGTGGAAGGCAAGATTGCTGCAGTACGCTATGCTAGGGAAAATAAAGTGCCCTATCTGGGTATCTGTCTTGGGATGCAGGTGGCTGTTATTGAATTTGCCAGGCATTGCGCCGGATTGCGTGATGCACATAGCACTGAGTTTGATAAAGATACCTCACACCCCGTTATCGGTTTGATTACTGAATGGATAGATAAAGAAGGTAATGTCGAGTTGCGTGATGAAGATACCGATAAAGGTGGTACGATGCGTCTTGGTGGTCAGGTTTGCCGTCTGGTACCTGATACATTGGCAAGAGAGACATATGGGGCAGAAGAAATTGTTGAAAGGCATCGACATCGTTATGAATTTAATAATGCCTACCGGGACATTCTTACTGAGAAAGGTCTGGTAATTTCAGGCTTGTCGGAAGATGAGACATTGGTGGAAATGGTTGAGCTACATGATCACCCGTGGTTTCTTGCCTGTCAGTTCCACCCCGAGTTTACTTCACGCCCACGTGAGGGGCATCCCTTGTTTACCAGTTTTATCAAGGCTGCCTTGATGCAGCACGGAAAAATGCAGGTAGCAACGCTTGGCAATACAGGTGATAATTTATGAAACTATGTGGCTTTGAGGCTGGACTCGATCAGCCGTTTTTCCTGATTTCAGGTCCCTGTGTGGTGGAGTCAGAATCACTGACCATGCATACGGCAGAAAAGTTAAAGGAGATAACCAGCGCTTTATCGATTCCTTTTATCTTTAAATCTTCATTTGACAAGGCAAATCGTTCCTCTCACAGTAGTTTTCGGGGGCCAGGCATGGAAGAGGGTTTGCGCATACTGGAAAAAGTCAAAGTAGAGCTGGAAGTTCCCGTGTTGACCGATGTACACGAGGATACACCTCTGGATGAAGTAGCTGCCGTGGTAGATGTGATGCAAACACCAGCCTTTCTTTGCAGGCAAACCAATTTCATCCAGAATGTTGCTGCTCAAGGCATTGCCGTGAATATCAAGAAAGGTCAGTTTCTGGCTCCCTGGGATATGGGCAATGTCGTGGATAAAGCAAAGGCAGCAGGCAATGAACAGATTCTGGTTTGTGAGCGTGGA
>JALVFC010000105.1 GCA_027030285.1 Thiotrichaceae bacterium
ATTTCAGTCATTGAAATACAAAAGATTGTCACCCATCTCAAGGAACGGGGTATTGGTGTATTAATAACCGACCACAATGTACGGGAAACACTGGGAATTTGTGACCGGGCATATATTTTAAGTAATGGAAAAATCCTTATTTCAGGCTCACCCGAGATGATTCTACAGGACAAGAAAGTGCGCGAAGTTTATCTGGGAGAGAATTTCCGGATCTGAGGGCAAACCACCAAAAACTAGACTGTCAAAAAACTTCATCTTTTAGAAGACAATCTCTTTGCTGTATTTATATCATCAGCGACCACTTCAGAAGCTATTATATAACCTGTTGAAAAATAACCTCTTAATCTTTTTTTAAATCCATTAAAATCTAAGCCAGACATTGCTGCAGCTGCTTGAAGCTCTTTTTTTGAGCATGATACATACTAGCTGCCAACAAAAATCTTGCTAACTCCGCTGGGCTTTCACCTGAACTAACAGCCATGCTATCTAGCTGTGAATATGTATCATCATCTATTTGGTCTATTAACAAAGTAGCCATTTCAATATTTCCCACTAAATATATGCATATATAATCGATTCTAGTCTTAGCAAACATGCTATGCAATTATCTTAGTCTTTGCTGCATTTTTTCACAGGAATTAATGCTGAAAATCAGCACTTTACTGACAACCCCTGTCACATGGTTTTTACATTATATAGATTGAACGAGAAGTTGCTGTTCAATCCTGGCAACAACGTAGCCCTCATACAATGCGAGAATATTCTAAATAGCTGCTTTCTCAGTATCTTCCTGAGCTTTATCTTTCAGCGCCGTTGGTTTTTTCACATCATCCTTGCTGTCTTTCTCTGCTCCTGCCTCCATTTCAGCAGCCTCTTTCAGATCTTCGGATTCACCAAAAGCAATGTTATATCGCTTTAAAATCTCGTTCTGGTTTTCCTTTGCCAGCTTTCTGTCTATCACTACCTGAAAACCAAACTGATTTTCCAGCACGATAAAATCCGAATCGCTCTGTACCAGACGTTGGTGAAACTCTTTGAAGTCTTTAAAAGTCTTGCCATTGAGCTTTTCAATCAGCAAATTACCGATGTTATGAAACCCCTTGTTACTATCATCTGGCAAAACCTTAGTCAGGATAACAGCCTGGGTGCGCTCTTTAGTTGGCCAAAACTGTTTCAGCACCGTAATGTCATCACCCAAACCACTTGAATACCTACCTTCATTTGCGGAGATATAATCACTGGTCAATGGCATAAAAACAAAACCACCATAGACAAAGTAACTGGGTGGGCGCTCAAATTGCTTGCCGCCCACCAGATTGAAAGCATCATCGGTTTTATTCAGTTTGACCGTGACCTCCTGTGGCTTGCCAGCTCGGATAATATCCAGCTTTACCATGTCCCCCATCTGGTGCATATCCACATAATGATTAAAGTTAATCAACTCCTTGTGGCGCAATTCAGCCTTGCCATTATTAGTAATACTGTGACCGTCAATTGCGGTAATAATATCGTTTACCTGCAACACATCTGCCGTCGCAGCATTTGGGTAAACCAGTGTAACAAGGACGCCTGACTGATCATCCGAGAGTCCATACATTTTACGAATCGCAGGGCTCTCTATGTTCTCTGTATCAACGCCCAGTGAGGGGTAGCCGTCATACTTGCCATCTTCAATATCGTGTAGGAAATGTTTTACCACCGGAACAGGTATCATATAGCCGATACTTTGCGAAAGTATTCGCGACTGCATAACGACACCGACAACCTTGCCGTTTGATATCACCGGACCACCACTATTGCCAGGGTTAATGGCAGCATCAATTTGCACCGAGATAAAACGCTTACCCTTGTGGACATAAGCACCCCGTTCAATACGAGAAACAACACCCTCGGTAATGCTTAGCCCAGACCCGCCCGTGGGATAACCATAAGCAGAGACCTTTTTCTGTAGCCTGGGCAATTTACCTAGCTTTAAGGGAGGCGTCTTAAAAAAATCAGGATTCTCGTCCTTTAATTGCAATATCGCCAGATCAGCTTCATGCGAAACAGCAATCGTCTCGGCTTCATAACGCCTGGTTTCTGCCTGCTTTTTAACTTCAATAAAAGTGGCATTTGAAATGACATGAGCATTGGTCAATATCCGGTTACCCTGAATAATAAAGCCGGAACCACTACTTCGTTGGATGGATGAGTTCCATGGTTCTTTTTTATCAACCACATGAGATACAACAATAATCTTGACGACGGCATCTTTTACCTGATCATCTTCATCCACAATGCCGGAATCTGCGTTGGCTGTGACAGAAAAAGCAAAAAGTAGTAAAAGTGTCAGCCGCATAAAGTGATACTTCAGCGAAGCAAAAGTATTCATCACAAACATAGGTGTATCCCCATTCATTAGATTGGCAACAGTATAAGCCAAAAATACGCTATGTTTCTAATTACCCGATGTGCTGGTAATTACCCGGCACTGTTCTTCTCATGCAATTCACGTAACTCACGGCGTAAAATCTTGCCTACATTGCTCTTTGGCAAATCATCAATAAACTCAATTTCCTTGGGACGTTTATAACCGGTTAACTGCTCCTTGCAGCATTCCATAAGCTCTTCTTTTGTTAGTGAAGGATCTTTCTTTACTACATAAATCTTCACTACCTCACCAGAAACTTCATGCGGAATGCCTATGGCACCGACTTCCAGCACTTTAGGATTGCTGGAAATGACATCCTCAATCTCATTGGGGTAGACATTAAAACCGGAAACCAGAATCATGTCCTTGAGACGGTCTACAATCTTGATAAAGCCCTGCTCATTCATAATGGCGACATCGCCAGTACGTAAATAACCTATATCATCAAAGACATTCGCTGTCTCTTCGGGGCGATTCCAGTAACCTTTCATAACTTGTGGACCACGAATCCACAGTTCACCACGTTCTCCCAGTGGCACTTCGTTGCCATCTGCGTCCCTGATAGATACCTCAGTGGAAGAAATTGGCAGGCCAATCATGCCGTTATATTCTTTCAGTTTGACTGGATTGATGACCGCAGCAGGTGAAGTCTCAGTCAGACCGTATGCCTCTACCAGCGTTACTCCGGTTGTTTTCTGCCATTCTTTGGCAACAGCCTGGGTCACTGCCATACCGCCACCGAGAGTCAGTTTTAACGAGGAAAAATTCAGTTCCTTGAAGCCGGGGGTATTTAATAAGGCATTAAACAGCGTGTTGACTCCGGTAATAAATGAAAAAGGCTCTGTTTTTAACTCTTTGATAAAAGTAGGCAAATCACGAGGATTCGTAATCAGCAGGGTTTTTGCACCGATTTTCATGGCAAACATGGCGCCTGCCGTGAGTGAAAAGATATGATAAAGCGGTAATGCGGTCACAAAAATTTCTTTGCCCAGTTCAAAGTCTCGTGCCGCCCAGGCACTTGCCTGCAACAAATTGGCAATCATATTGCGATGCGTCAACATGGCACCTTTGGCAACGCCTGTCGTACCGCCAGTGTATTGCAGAAAAGCAATATCTTCATGTGAGGTTTCAACATCCTGAAAATCATGGCTTGCTCCGGTTTCCAATGCCCGCTTGAATGGGATAGCTATCGGCAACTGAAAAGCAGGCACCATTTTTTTAACATATTTCACCACCAGATTAATAATCATAGACTTGGGGAAGGAAAAACAATCACCAATTCGCGTGGTAATAACCGTCTTGATAGGTGTTTCATCAATCACACTCGCCAGCGTATGAGCAAAATTCTCCAGAATCACAATCGCTGTTGCACCCGAGTCATTCAACTGGTGATGTAATTCACGCTCGGTATACAACGGGTTGGTATTCACCACAATGAGTCCCGCTCTAAGTAGCGCAAACAGGGTAATGGGATATTGCAGCAAGTTAGGCATCATGACCGCCACACGATCACCCTTTTTTAGCCCTGCATCCTGGGTCAGATACGCCGCCAGATTCCTGCTTTTCTCATCCAGTTCATCAAAGGTAATGCTTTTCCCCAGATTGACATAAGCGACCTGTGGACCATATTGCTCAACACCCTGACGAAAAACTTCGTTCAATGAGGCGTACTCATTCACGTCTATTTCATACGGCACGCCCTCTTCGTATGAATCCAGCCAGATCTTTTCCATCACTTCCTTCCTTTATTTAATTCTCGTTCAAGGGTCGCTTCAAAACGCCCCATTATTTGTGCCACAGGCTCTATCTTGTTAATACCCGCTACACTTTTACCCGCCTGCCAGAATTCCTGCTGCCTTGTTGCCTCTTCTTCAGGAGGGTTGACTGACGCATCACGCAAGCGAAAAGCTGAGCGCAAGGTATAAAACAGGCGCATCCAGTGTTTGGTTCTGTTGCCTTGCAGCAGCCAGCGGGCAATGG
>JALVFC010000106.1 GCA_027030285.1 Thiotrichaceae bacterium
GCGTAGCCTCCGGCAGATAGGGTTTGTGGGTGTCCAAAAAGAGTAGCCAGGTCATGGGCTCTGGATTCGGTGCGGTTGGCGATGAACAGTTGTGCGGGGTTTTGATCCAGGACGGGTTGCAGAACTCCGCGCACGGCTCCGCCAGCGCCCAGTATCAGGATTCTTTTGTCTGCCAGCTCGATGTGGTTGTTTTGTATCAGGTCGGTGACTAGCCCGATACCATCGGTATTGGTTCCCCAGATGGTGTGACCCTGACGATAGACCAAGGTGTTTACCGCGCCAGCCAGCTCGGCATAGTCACTGCGTTCGTCACATAGATCCCATGCTTGTTGCTTGAAAGGGACGGTGACATTGAGTCCTTTGCCGTGCTGTCTGGTGAAAAAGTCAAGTACGGTTGTCTGAAATGCATCCAGCGGTGCCAGCAGTTTGCCATAGTGGATGTCCTGATCTGTTTGTTCGGCAAACAGTGCGTGTATTTGTGGCGATTTGCTATGCTCGACGGGATTGCCTACCACGGCATACTGGTCTGTCATCTGGCTTTCCTGCTAGGTTTGTTGTAGCCACTTTGCTACATCTTTTGCGTAATAGGTGAGAATGGCATCCCCCCCTGCCCGCTTCATGGATACCAGGGCTTCCAGTACACAGGCTTGTTCGTCAATCCAGCCGTTTTGTCCGGCTGCCTTGAGCATGGCGTATTCGCCACTGACTTGGTAAATAAAGGTTGGCATTTTGAAGGTATCCTTGACGCGCCGCACGATATCGAGATATGGCAGCCCAGGCTTGACCATTACCATGTCGGCTCCTTCGCTGATATCCAGTGCTACTTCGTTAAGTGCTTCGTCCGAGTTTGCCGGATCCATCTGGTAGCTGTATTTATTGCCGCCGCCAAGATTACTGGCTGAGCCTACTGCATCACGAAAGGGGCCATAAAAGCTGGAGGCGTATTTGGCGGAATATGCCAGGATGCGGGTGCTTACATGACCTGCCTGTTCCAGTGCCTGACGAATCTGTCCCACACGGCCATCCATCATATCGGAGGGTGCGACGATATCTGCACCGGCTTCGGCGTGGGACAGTGCCTGCTTGACCAGCACGGCTACTGTCTCATCGTTGACGATATAGCCGCTCTCGTCCATTAGCCCATCCTGACCATGTGAAGTAAACGGATCGAGGGCAACATCGGTTATCACGCCCAGTTCGGGTTGCGCTGCTTTTACAGCACGCACGGCACGTTGCGCCAATCCTTCGGGGTTATAGGCTTCTTCCGCACCTTCGGATTTTGCCTCTGCAGGGGTTACCGGGAAAATAGCCAGTGCCGGAATACCCAGGGCAACCAGTTCAGCCGCCAGTTCAACCAGTAGATCAATAGACAGACGTTCCACGCCAGGCATGGATGCGACGGCTTCACGCTGCTTTTCACCTTCGAGTACAAACACGGGATAGATCAGGTCATCAGCTGTCAGCTGGGTTTCACGCATCAGGCGGCGGGAGAAGCTGTCCCGGCGCATGCGGCGCGGACGGGTAAAGGGATAAGCGTTAGTAGGGGATGTCATGTGGTTTACCTTTTAAAGCATAGCAGTATTTTTGTGTTCAGAAAGCAAGGTTTCTTCAGGAAGCAGAGTTTACGCCGAATGTATTTAAACTGGCATCCATTAACTGCCAGTTATTCAGCACCTTGCAAAATATATCTGCGGTCTTTTCCGCGTCATAGGCTGCGGAGTGCGCCTGTGAGGTGTCCCAGGGGATATTGGCTTCCCTGGCAATCCGCGCCAGCACGGTTTGTCCATACGCCATTGCGCCTAGCGTCACCGTATCGAAGGTACTAAACGGGTGAAAGGGGCTGCGTTTGTTGCCGACTCGCTCCGCTGCCGCATTGAGGAATCCCAGGTCAAAATGCGCATTATGTCCGACCAGTACGGCGCGTGAACATTTGTTGATTTTGACTTCCTTGCGTACTG
The DNA here is from genome assembly GCA_027030285.1 of Thiotrichaceae bacterium. GTDB lineage: Bacteria > Pseudomonadota > Gammaproteobacteria > Thiotrichales > Thiotrichaceae > HyVt-477. Next base: position 1,959 of record JALVFC010000106.1, read on the forward strand.
TATTGAAAAACTCGGCGATTGCTTTGGGCTCTGGTGTAGCAATTTCCTGACGAAATGGGCTATTAATATCAATGCCATTGACCTCCAGCGATTTGGGATCAAGGTTAGCACCTTCAAAGGGAGCGACATGCCACGTATGCGTGCGATGACGGGATAATTCTCCCTTTTCATCCATACGCAGAATCACAGCAGCGATCTCCAGTAAAGCATCGGTTTCTTTATTAAAACCGCCCGTTTCCATGTCAATGACAACGGGTAAAAAGCCTCTGAAGCGATCCCCCATGGGTATGATTTCTATTTCATCATTCATGGGAGTAGAGCTTACAGCAGAAACTCCTTTATTTACACTCTGGATTAACTCCTAATACATATTTATTCACCACGCCGATTTGCACCGCTGTATCACTGCCCTGAAATCCCTGGATGTCCTGATCCTGTAATGCAAGCGGTACAGAACGCAAAAGTTCTCTTGCCAGTG
>JALVFC010000107.1 GCA_027030285.1 Thiotrichaceae bacterium
CTTCTTTATAGCCACTGGGGCGGTTGGGTGTGTATGGCTGGCAAAAGCCATATTTTGCTGCATTGGCAGTCAGCCATTGGTAGACCTTTAGTCCTTCCCCTGCTTCAAACCAGTGATTATTAAAAGCATTCAAGTCAATATCACTACCCCAGTGATGACGGGATGTACCTGGCATAGAGCTATATTCAAGGATGCGTAATGCGCGCGTTTTGGGGTCTTTGATATGGCGGGCATTTGTGCCATCAGAAAGCCGTTTTTTTCCGCTCCATTTACGCTCCCAGATTGATTTTTGATAGTTAAAGTTGCGCGTTGCCGAGCGTATCACCAGATGCACACCATCACGCTGTGCTGCCTGTTGCATCTGGATAAAGGCTGCTAAGGCTTCCTTGCGCAGATACATACCGGGGCGATCCGCATATTTTTTGGGTATTTTTACAAATAACGGGGTCGTTTTGGGGTCAAATTTTCCCATTAGATAGCGCCTGGCGTGGGATATATTTATTCCTGCAGGTGCCGCAGCAGGAGGTTTAAGCAGAGCCCGTTGTTGCTGATCAGCATGGCATGAGGCCGTAATGGCTAGACAAAAAAGCACCATAACAAATAAGCGCCCCTGTAAAAGATTGAGCATGAGAATTCCGTGTTTCTTAGTGACTACTCAACGTGATAAACAACGGAGGCGGTAAGTTGTTGATTATTAGGGACGCTGTAAATACATCCCTGTAAGCTCTGCGGCAGCATCCCTGCTGCCGAACCCCTGATAATCAATAACTTACCGCCTTGTGTATCATTACGCTGAGTAGTTACGTTTATTATTTGCATAAGTCGAGCAATCATACACCAAGCCCGGAACCGAGAAAATGCCTGTTTTCTATACTATTCATCGTCACGCCTCTGGGCAGCCTGTGCCAGCGTGTACAAACGCTGCAATTCTTCTTCCAGTGTATTATCAGGCATTTCGCTACCAGCACGGCTATACCAGTAGCCCGCATTCCAGTTATCTCCTTCCTGTCGATGCAGCCAGGCGTGAATCAGACAGGACAGGGGGTCTGAGTATTGCTGCACCAGCCGGTGTGCCTCATCCCAACGATCATTGCGTGCCATATCCAGTGCTTCAAGATGATTAATACTCATTGCGAGAATTGCCCTGCTATTTTCCCAGCATCTGGTGCTTAAGGCTTAATTGTACCGGTGTTTTAGACAGCCAGATTCCAAACAGCGCCTGTTTGAATGCCGGAGAGCGGATAGTGGCTACCCGAACACCATTTCTGACCACGTGTACACCGCTCCCTGGCATATTGATTAGCTCATACACATCACCCTGACCTACTCCCTTATCAAAGGTTTTTAGTAATTCATCAATTTGTGGCTTGATTGGAGTGATATTGCCTCTTGTGGATTTATTAAAGCCTTCCAGAGTTGCTTCTTTCATTTTCTCGGGGCTGATGAGAGATGAGCGGATTGCCAGGCGGATCGCCATGGGCGTATCATCTTTTATGATCTTTTCCGCATCTGAACTTTTTTCTGTGAGATACAGGCTGCCAACATACAATGTAATGAAGAATTTTTTTCGTAAACCTGAGCCATTAAGTACCAGAGTTTTACCACCGTAGTTCATCGTTTGCGGAATAGATCCTTTTGCCTGAGCCGTGAATGGTATTGTGAATAGCAACAGGCTTAAAGTCATGCTTAATAGTGGGGTGAGGATGTGTTTCATGATTGGCGCTCCATAATAATTAGAATGGGTGGTTACGACTGTGATTATTTAATAAAAATAGTATAGAACATCAGACAGCCTGCTGATTTAATGATTCACTTAACTATTCAGCATAATTATATGTAAGGCGGCAAGCTATTGATTATCAGGGCTTCGGCGCAGGGAAGCTGCCGCAGAGCTTACAGGAATGTATTTACAGCGTCCCTGATAATCAATAGCTTACCGCCTC
>JALVFC010000108.1 GCA_027030285.1 Thiotrichaceae bacterium
TTTACTTTGCAGTGTGAATGCCAGGGGAAGCTGTTTTCTGAATCTTTATGCATTTTATCGTGCTGGATACTAAATGTGTTATCCGCAGTACATTTGTCAAACCATTTAATCGAATAATTTTACGTAACTACTTTACCGTATATTTCGATGTCCACTAAAGCTGTCCCACCCCGGAGGCTCATCAGGTGAAGCTCTGTACAGGAGGTGTCAATAATGACATAAGGGCTACAACTGGTCTCTGAAATGATATCTGTCAATATGGGATGATAATACACAGGTTTTAAATGCTAGCATCTACTAAACTGTAACTGTTCACAAGAATAATTAGCAGGGATGAGTGACTCAGAATGAACACTAACTTTCCGTTATATTTCCACTATCGCCATCAGTTGCAGCAATCACACTTATTCAAAAGCTTATCGCTGGATACGCTGGATGACATGCTAAAAAGCTTCCGTTTTGAAACCTGGCAAAAAGGCTCACAACACGATGCCAGGCTTGCCTTGAAACGTTTTTACGTCATTATGGAAGGACGTATGGAACTGATGCAGATTAATCCCGAAACAGGCAGGAGCTTCACCCTGATGATCTTGAAGGAAGGGGATATCTACGATGTACTCAGCTTGCTGGACGGCAGAGAGCATGACGTTATACCCGTTGCGCTGGATAATTTAAAGCTATTATCAGCCCCCATGTCCAGTGTGCGTCAGTGGATTCAGCGTCATCCGGAATTTAACAAAAACCTGATGCCACATTTGAGCCAATGTATCCGTGATCGTGAGCAAATTGCCGCTGATCTGGCATTGCACGATACTCCAACACGTCTGGCACGGGTTATATTGCGCCACCTCCCTACAGGCATTAATGAAGAGCAACAGAATAGTGAGATTAAGGCCGAACTGCTGCATGACCTGTCAAATGAACAATTGGCGGAACTGGTTGGTTCGGTACGCCAGGTTGTCAATAGTCACCTCGGGCAGATGAAAAAAGAAGGTCTGATTCATATGGAGCAACATCAGATTGTGGTTGATGATCTGCGCCGTTTAAAAGCCAAAGCAGAAATTATGCACGGACACCTGCAACAGCAGCTATAGTAAATACAAAATAGTAAGTAACTACTCAGTGTGATAAACAGCGCGGGCGGTAGTTATTGATTATTAGGGGCGCTGTAAATGCATCCCTGTAAGCTCCCATCTGGAACTGGCACACAACAGGATACAGCAACTCACAACACTCACTCTCCTGCCCAACAAATTTTTCTGTCAGGGTTTTTATGGCTCGGGTACAATATCGCTTCATTCCGAATACCCAATATGATGCCCAGTCCAGAGATTTTGTTATGAAAGCCGAATTACAGTTTTTTGCCCTGCCTGAAGATGCCGAGGCGTTACTGGCATTTGCCGAAGATAAGGTAGATGCGATAGAGGACAGGCAACGCTTTATCATAGGTGACTGTGAGATCAGCTTCACCGCAGGCATCGTACAGGATGACATCTTGCTGGTAGGCGCAGTTGCCATTGATACCGGTCCAGTAGATAACTCCTGCCGGGATCAGGAGCGTGCCAAGGCAGCCTATCGCAGCATTCGCAAATGGATCAAGAAAAACTACTCCAATCGTCTGTACAGCTACAACCTGGAAGGCGAACGCAAGGAAACAGCCGCCCGCAATCACTGGATTAGCCCCGCTGCTGCTGCCTGGAAAAAGACAAACTCCGAGCGACTGCTAAAGCTCTACGATACCAGCCCCATCGCTTTTGACATTATGATCGTCAGCAAACAGATGGGGGAGATTAAGCCAGTTGCTAATAATAAAGTTCGCGGGCATGGCTGAGTCATAAGCCAGCGTTAACTATTTCAGGGCTTTTAGTCCGTACTACTGGCAATCACTGAGGGTTAAACCTAATATTCTCAGTTGACCGCTGTGAGCAAATATCATGTTTATGATTTCACAGGAAAATATTGCCTGTTCAGTCTTCACTCAGTGGGTGAGGTCGCTACAGGGCAGATTGCACAGCTGAGGATTTTAGGTTAAAGCTCTATCTCTAAACAGCTCACTGTCTTGACGTAAGATCATGCATTAACTGCCCCAGTACCTCGCCGAGAGCCTGATTCAGGGCTTTTACCAATACACTCACTCGTTTTTCAATGCCTTCTTTGCTGGCTTGATAGCGCTTGTGCAGCAGTAACTGCTGGCTCTTTGAATTGAGCAAAAAGGCTTCCAGAGTAACCCGGACAGCTGCTGTTTCGGGGGGTGCTTCTGATAGCTCTGCCTGAAATGCAGAGACCTTGATAAGCAGTTTGTGATTGTGCTGACTATTGACCAGCTGATCACTTACGCTGGCAAAACGGTTGCTGGCTGAAAGTGCTTCCATAATAACCGCATGTAAATAAACAGGCAGTTCATCTGACCATTGGCTATGGGCAATAAAATCCTGCTCATATGGCGACTTGAGCAGCACAATATGCGAGTTGTCTAGCCCCGGCGTCACGCTGATCTGTGGTATATACAGGTGAATATTCAGAGGCTGCTGAGTGGTATTTACAGCACTGATTGCTGGCGCAAGTCGGAAGGTGCGGGTAGCTGGCTGGTTGCTTTTTGGCGGGATGGAGCAGGCGCTTAGCATGGTGAGCAATAATAGTAGTGATATGAGTTGTTTCATGGCTGTACTTTTCCCTCTCTTCCCTGGCTCTGCCCCAAGCAGGGCTGTTCTGAATCTGCGGCTTCACCAACACCTGGTTTAGGACGTGGGTTTAAGCCGCGCATTTGACGGTACTGTGGCGGCGTACTGCGCGACTAAAGTCGCACGTCCTGCATAAAATATAGACCTAAAGGGTGGCTGGCACTAATAGGGCATTTCCACCCCTTGAGGTTTCGATTCATAAATAATTTGTGACGGGTTTTTCTCCAGTTTTTCACTCAATCGACGAATCGCGGTTGCGGTTCTTTTTGACTCAACAAGTAGCTGTTTTAAATCATAACCGCCACTTGTGACCAGCTCATTCACCGCTTCTTCATTGGTTTTTGCCATCTGCTTTAGTTGTACGGCTAGCTGGCTATAACGCCGAGTCATGGCGGAGACATTTTTCAGCGTATGCTGAAGCTCAGTCACACTGTTTTTAACATTTTCTTTATTGCTGTTGATTAATTCATCCATACTGCTGACCAGATGATTCAGTTTTTTACTGGTTTTGCGCAGGTCGGCGACCAGTTGCGGTGCAGCTTCTGTGGTCTGGTTGAGGTTTTCCAGCAGAGTAGATAGGTTGTTAATATTTTCATCACTAAAGACTCTGTTGGCATCAGTGACCAGTTGATTGATATGCTGCAATATTGCGGAAAAGGTTTGCAGGTTTTTCTGATTTAGTGCCTGGTTTGCACCGCTAATCAAGTCGTTAAGATCACTCTGTAATTTTGGTAGTGCCTGCATCAAACCACCAAACTCGGAAGGTGCAGAGTTAATGACAGGAAGTTGCGTTTTACTGTCAATGGGTAAATTCCTGGTCATTGGCTGTTTATCCGCAGCTTTATGAGTGACCAGATTAATATAGGAAAGTCCTGTCACTCCTTGTGTGCGCAGTACAGCAACGGTCTTGTTATAGATTGGCGTGCCTGCATCTATGCGAATAGTGACCCCCACCTTATCTGGTTGTTCTGGCAGCAGATAGGTCGCTTCGACCTGACCCACTTTCACGCCCATGTAGCGAACTTCATTGCCCACATTCAGACCATCAACGGATTCGGAAAAGTGGATTTTATAGCGCTTTGTTTGCTGGCTGCTGCTATCGTTATAGAGCCAGCCAGCAAACATAATGCCAGCGATGGTCACCAGGATCACGAATAAACCTACAATTAAATAATGGGCATTTCTATCCATTTGCGTGTCTCGTTGCTGTTGCACTGGTTCTTGCCAGCGCGCGTACACCTCCAAAATACTGTTGAATCCAGGGGTGTGGATGTTTCATTATCTCCTTTAATGTGCCGACAACCATTTTTTTATCAACCAAAACAGCTACACGGTCACAAATAGTGAATAAGCTGTCCATATCATGCGTCACCATAACGACGGTCAACTCAAGATTGCGCTGCAAGGAGACAATCAGTGCATCAAACTCCGCTGCTGAAATAGGATCAAGACCGGAAGTAGGCTCATCCAGAAACAGCAAAACAGGATCCAGTGCCAGAGCTCGCGCCAGAGCAACCCGCTTGATCATGCCGCCGGAGAGCTGTGCAGGAAATTTTTTAGCAACACTTTTTTCCAGCCCCACCATATTGAGCTTGATCAGCATTAATTCTTCACGATCTTTGGCAGATAAGGGTGAAAACTCGCGCATGGGCAGCAAAATATTGTCCGCCACAGTCAGGGAAGAGAACAATGCA
>JALVFC010000109.1 GCA_027030285.1 Thiotrichaceae bacterium
GGATCAGGCAATGGATATTGTACTGCGCTCGAAGGGGCTGGGAATGCGTGAAAATGGTTCGGTTATCTGGGTGGCTCCAGAGGCGGAGCTCAGTGCACGTGAAAACCGTGAGCTGGAGCAGTTACGCAAGAAAAAGACGCTTGAACCATTGATTACTGAATATATGGCGGTCAACTTTGCCAAGGCATCAGATCTTGCAAGTTTGATCAAGACATCTACTGGAAAGGACAATACGTCACTGTTATCAAAGCGTGGCAGTATTTCAGTGGATGAGCGTACCAATACCTTGCTGGTGCATGATACGGTGGATCATGTGGAAGATATACGTGCCATGATCAAAACACTGGATGTTCCAGTCAGACAGGTAGCCATTGAGTCGCGTATTGTTATCGCTAATGATGAGTTCAGTAAGGAAATAGGTACCAAGTTTGGTGTAACTGGGCTGGCAGGTTTTAATGGGAATAGTGGACTTGCTACTGTCTCAGGCTCTGCTGCTGCCTCAGGGGGAATTGTTGATAATGCAGCAACTAACCTGAACAGTACCGGCTCGGTATTTCCAGTCAATGTGCCTGGTTTAAATGATCGCCTAAGTGTCAATTTACCAGCGGCAGGTGCGCCAAGAATTGGTTTCTCCTTGCTTAGTAAAGACTATCTGCTTGATCTTGAGTTGTCAGCTTTGCAGGCAGAGAGTAAAGGTGAAATTGTTTCTACACCACGGGTGGTGACGACCAACCAAACCAAGGCTGTCATCGAGCAAGGTGTTGAAGTTCCTTTCTTGCAGGCATCATCCAGTGGCGCGGCCAATGTGGCTTTCAAAAAAGCCGTACTGAGCCTGGAGGTAACACCACAGATTACACCTGAAGACCATGTAATTATGGATCTAAAGGTGAATCAGGACACGATAGGTAGAGTCTTTAACGGTGTGCCGAGTATCAATACCCGGGCTGTACAGACCAAGATACTGGTTGATAATGGACAAACGGTTGTACTCGGTGGTGTCCACGAGGAGACCAATCAGCACGATGTTGATAAAGTGCCAATTTTGGGTGACCTGCCAGTGGTTGGAAATGTTTTTAAGCATACACGGCGCAATAATGACAAACGAGAGTTACTCATTTTTGTAACGCCTAAAATACTTGAGTAAACAGTAGTCTCCAGATGAGGGCCGGGTTTTCCCGGCCTTTTTTATTGCTGGAAACCTGTTTTAAGTTTGTACTCTATTTCTGGAACGTAACCACTCAGCGTAAGCTGAGTAGTTACTCTGGAACAAATTTGCACTTGCTAAAGTGCATGCTAACTGGCATAAACATCAGTATTGATTCACTATGAGTGCGTATGAATAATATTATTCTGACAGGCCTGATGGGAGCTGGTAAATCCACCGTTGGCAAAACGCTTGCACGGCGACATGGCATGGAGTTTATTGACTCGGATCGCGTTATTGAAGAAAGGACTGGTGTTGACATCCCGACAATTTTTGCTATCGAAGGTGAGCAGGGATTTCGTGACCGGGAGCAGCAGGTTATTGCCGAGCTGGCTGTAAAAAAAGGCGTGGTGATTGCAACAGGCGGGGGCAGTTTACTGCGTGAGGAAAATCGTCAGGTATTGACGGGCTCTGGTCTGCTGGTCTACTTGCGTGCTTCTGCAAATCAGCTCTATTCCCGCATTCGCTATGATAAAAACAGGCCGCTAATGCAAACCGATAACCCCTTGCAGACCTTAACTGACCTGCTAAAACAGCGTGAACCGGTCTACCTGGATACTGCTGACCTGGTTATTCGCACTGGCAAGCAACGTCTGGGTGTGACGATAAAACAAATAGAAAAGGGATTAAGAGCTTTAGGAGAACTCGACTGATGTTACAGACTTTGCAGGTAGAACTGGGCAAGCGCAGCTATCCTATTCATATCGGCTCCGGCGTACTGGAGAAGGAAAATGCCAGCCTGTTATTAACACATATCATGGGGAAAAAGGTTGTTATCGTTAGCAATACCACCGTTGCCCCGCTCTATATGCAGAAGCTAATTCGCTTGCTAACAGGTTTTGATCCTGTAGAGGTGATTCTGCCGGATGGTGAGCAATACAAAACAATGCAGACGATGCAGGACATTCTCACACAAATGCTGGAAAACCACTGTGACCGTCGTACCACCGTTTTGGCGCTGGGTGGCGGTGTGGTTGGAGACATAACCGGCTTTGCATCTGCCTGTTATCAGCGCGGTGTCAACTTTATCCAGATTCCGACTACTCTGTTATCTCAGGTAGACTCTTCTGTAGGTGGCAAAACAGGCGTGAATCACCCTCTGGGCAAGAACATGATCGGAGCTTTTTATCAGCCACAGGTAGTGCTGATTGATACCGATACCCTGGACACTTTGGATGACAGACAGTATTCAGCTGGAATGGCAGAGGTCATCAAATACGGGCTGCTATGGGACAGAGAATTTTTGCACTGGCTGCATGACAATATGCCAGCCTTGATGCAGCGTGATAAAGACCTGTTACAACAAGCTATCTATCGCTCCTGCGAGATAAAGGCTGAAGTAGTCGCTGAAGATGAGCGTGAGTCTGGAGTACGGGCGCTATTAAACCTGGGGCATACCTTTGGACATGCTATTGAAACAGCCATGGGCTATGGTAACTGGCTGCATGGCGAAGCAGTAGCTGCAGGCATGGTGATGGCAGCACAACTGTCTCAAAGCATGGGATGGCTGGATGAAAAAGATGTGGTGTATGTCCGCAGCATATTAGAGCAGGCAAATTTACCGATAGCGCCACCAGATGATATGTCCCAGGCACAGTTCAATGAAATCATGGCAGTTGATAAAAAAGTACTGGACGGTGTGTTGCGACTGGTATTGATGAAACAGTTGGGCAAGGCGGTGGTGACCAGTGAGTTTGATCACCAGGCACTGCAGAGCATGCTGGCAGAGACAACATGAAACAATCCTATGCAGCCAGCCCCGAACAGTCCCTAGGTCGTCGGGTTAATGAGCCAGCGCCTACTTATCGTAGTGAGTTTCAGCGGGATCGGGATCGCATTATCCATAGCAGTGGCTTTCGCCGCCTGGAATACAAGACGCAAGTATTTGTCAATCATGAAGGAGACTTGTACCGAACCCGGTTGACTCATTCACTAGAAGTTGCCCAGATAGCCCGCGCCATCGCCAGAACCATGGGGCTGGATGAAGACCTGACTGAAGCAATAGCCCTGGCGCATGACCTGGGGCACACCCCCTTTGGGCATGCAGGACAGGATGCACTCAATGCCTGCAATAAGCAGTACGGCGGCTTTGAGCATAACCTGCAATCATTGCGCGTTGTTGACTGGCTGGAGAGTAGCTATGCTGATTTTCCGGGCTTGAATTTAACATTTGAAACTCGTGAAGGTATTTTAAAGCATTGCAGTATTCCTCATGCCAGAGAATTGGGAGATGTGGGGGAGCGATTTATCAATAAAACACAGCCCTCCCTGGAGGCTCAACTCACCAATATAGCTGATGAAATCGCCTACAATAATCATGATATTGACGATGGTTTGCGCTCCGGATTGATCACACTGGAGGGGATGCGGGAAGTTGCCCTTTTTGCTGAATCCTACGACCGGGTCATGTGGGACTACCCTGAACTGAAAGGCAGAAAAGTTATCCATGAAACCATTCGTCGCATCATCGGTTTTCAGGTCATAGACTTAACCGAAAATAGCCTGCGAAATATAAAGGAAGCGAACATCCAGAATCTGGATGATGTGCGAAATCATCCGCAGCCACTAATAGAGTTCAGTCAGAAGCTATTCAAAAGCAACCAGGAGCTAAAGCGTTATTTGCGCAAGAACTTGTATTTTCATCATAAAGTATATCGCATGACGCGCAAGGCTCAGCTGGTCATTGAGGGGTTATACAACGCTTTTATCGAGGATCTGAAGCTGCTGCCGCCTGAACATCAAAAACTGGCAGAACAGTACCAGAAAGACAAGGGTGAAAAGGGTCGAGCGCTTGCTGTTATTGATTATATTGCAGGGATGACGGACCGCTATGCCAGAGCTGAATACAAGCGCTTGTATGATGTGAACTAATTATGGCTGTTAAAATATCAATAGAATTAATTGTTATAATAATATTTACTATTTACAGGGTCGATTATATTTGCTAACATTTACAGCAACTTTCTGGTTTGTTAGACAATGTAAAGTGTCTCGGTAGCTAATTTTAACAAATATTTGCTTTCCCATTTTCTACTAGTCTGCAGCCAGGTTTTCATGGTGAGCTTATACGGACTTATAAGTAAAAGAATACAGACATCTGTTATATACGTTCTTCTCGTTCTTTAGTCTGTCTTTTCCTCAATAAATACACTTAAACACTA